>JACCTI010000409.1 GCA_013812515.1 Chthoniobacterales bacterium | reverse complement strand
AACGCGGACTATCTGGAGCGCACCGGCAGCGAGAACCTCGGCGCGCGGCTCTGGCGCTTGCCGCCGAAGACCGCCAACACGTTGCACAAACACATTCGCGCGGAGGAATTCTACTTCGTGCTCGAAGGCGTCGGTCGCATGCGTGTGGGTGATGAGACGGTGACGGTGCCGAAATACGGCGGCGTATTGGTGGGCCCAGAGCAGTTGCGCCAGGTATTCAACGACACCGGGGCCGAGACGCTCTGGTTGATCATTGGCGCGCCGGAGGAGCTGGAATTTCTAAAAGGCTCAAAATCGCAGATGGACCTGTCGCTCATTTATCCAGTCGATCCGCAGCAGTTGCCGAAAGAACTAGCCGGCGTTGAATGGCCGCCAAAAATCTGAGGCATTGCCGCGCGTCCCTCGTCGCGCCGGCGCTCGGGTCGCTCCTCGCTACCATCTCGATCTGTAATCGAAGCGAGAACCGATAGATTTTTCGCGCAACCCGTGGGACGTTCCGCAAGTTCTTCCTCCGCAGAGCAGCCTCCCAAACAAGCTTTCTCTTCATGAAAACCATCCGTCCGTTCCTTTTGGCTATTTGCACGCTCATGACCATAGCGGGCGCGCATGCCACCACAGTCATTCCGCCAACGTTTGATGAACTCGTCGCGGAGGCGGAGTTGATCTTCCAAGGCACCGTAACCGACGTGCAATCACAGTGGGTCGGCGAGGGCGGACAACGCCACATTGTTAGCTACGTGACCGTGCAGGTGGATGATTCGATCAAGGGAAATCCTGGCAAAAGCTACACGATGCAAATGCTCGGCGGCACGGTCGGTGATCAGACGATGGAGGTGAGCGATTCGCCCAAGTTCAAAGTGGGCGACCGGGATATCCTTTTCGTTGAACATAACGGCACGCAGTTCATCCCGCTTGTCGGCATTATGCACGGACGTTTCCGCGTCGAACAAGACAGCACGACCGGTGCAGATGTCGTGAAGAGCGACAAGGGCCGAGCCGTCACAGATCTCGCAGCCCTTGGCAAAGATGGACATGGTTCTGCACCGCAAAACAGCATCGCCGCCACTGCCGGAAAGTCGCTCCGTGCGACTGACTTTAAAGCGGCCATCCGGGCCAAACTCCGCGCGACCAATCCGTAGCCTGCATCTTCGCCCGTCGAGTTTGGCGGAATCGGCCATCCTTCGCGAAGTCATACCGGGAAATTTTACGCTCCTTCTGAAGAGCCGAAGCAACTCATCGGACATTGGGCTGATCGAGGTTTACGAGCTGAACCCGTAACAGCTGGTCGCGGGCGTTATTTCGTGCCGTCTTCCTTTCTGCCGCTGCGCGACCTGATGTTTTACATCCATCGCGCGGTCGAGCGACCGCTTTACCCAGTCCTGCTGGCTTATGTCGCGCGTCGCGCAGGCTGTGCCTTTGCCAAGTAGACGCTCGAAGCGGAAGCTGCCGCTGGAGGGTCGCTTTTCCGATGCGTCAAAACACCGCCTGCCATCACGACGACAACGATGAGGCAGACGAGGATTCGCATGCAATTAAACCAGAGCAAAGGGCGAGCCACGTGCAGGGTTTGGGTGCGTTGCTGGGCCGCCGGTCAGGTGGTAATGGAGTGCATGTCGCTGCCGCATCGCGCCTTCGCTCTCCTTTTCGCGGCGATCCTGCTCGGCTTGGGCGGCCGCGATGCGGACGCTCAGGTATACGAGGGACGCGAGTTGGTGCAGGCGCACTTGCTCGCGAACACGACCGCGATTGTGCCGGGGAAGCCGTTCACCGTCGGCGTTTTATTGCAGATGGTTCCCGGCTGGCACACCTACTGGCGCTTCCCCGGGGACGCCGGCATTCCGACAGAAATCAAATGGGATTTGCCTAACGAGTGGAAGGTCGGCGAGATTCAATGGCCGACTGCGCTGAAGATCGAGGAGCCCGGCGAGATTCAGATCTACGGTTACCACGACGAAGTGCTCCTGATGCAGGAGATCACACCGCCGGCATCGCTGTCCGAGTCGGCGGTGAAGCTCAGTGCGGAGGTGAACTGGCTGGTCTGCGAGAAGATTTGCATTCCCGGCGGCACAACAGTGAGTCTCGAGTTGCCGGTTGGAACCAGCGCCGCTCCGGCAAATGAAGACATTTTCTCCCGCTTTCAGCGAGCGTTGCCGCAACCCTGGCCCACGAGCAATGTCGCGAGCGCATCGTGGTCGCGCGCCGATGAGGGGCTAACGCTGCGGGTGAAGAGTTCCGCGGTCGCGAGTCATCCCGCGGTCGAGTTCCATCCGTTACCCGGCGAGACGGTGGTCGTCGGACATTCGACGACACAACGCGAAGCGGATAGCGTTTCGTTTCGGATCCCAATCGAGACGAAGGACGAAAAGATAAGCTCCATTCCGGGTGTCGTGGTTTTCGGGCAGACCACCGAGGGAGCAGATCGCAACGCATGGCTGCTTGAGCCCGATCAGCCCGTCGCGACAAAGCCGAGTTCGACGCTGCAGTCCGCACCGGCTGCCGGCGGCGTTCTCAAGTTCCTGCTCTTCGGATTTATTGGTGGTTTTATTCTGAACCTGATGCCGTGCGTGCTGCCGGTGGTCTCGCTCAAGATCTTCGGCTTCATCCAACACGCCGGACAGAGTCGTCGCCGGATTTTACGCAGTGGACTCTCCTTCGTCGCTGGCATCTTCGTCTGGTTCGTTGGCCTCGCGCTGCTGCTCATCCTGATCAAGCGCGGCGGTGGCCAAATCACCTGGGCGCTTCAAT
Source organism: Chthoniobacterales bacterium (assembly GCA_013812515.1). GTDB lineage: Bacteria > Verrucomicrobiota > Verrucomicrobiia > Chthoniobacterales > UBA10450 > JACCTI01. Next base: position 18,902 of record JACCTI010000409.1, on the reverse strand, counting down.
TCACGAATTCATACTTCGTGCTCGCGATGAGCGTTGTCGTGCTCGTGTTTGCGCTCAACCTGTTCGGTGTTTTCGAAATTACGCTGCCGCAAAGTGCGAACCGCGGCTTGCTTGGCTGGACTGCGCGGGAAGGTGATGCCGGATCGTTCTTCCAGGGAGTGTTCGCTACGATTCTCGCTACACCGTGCACCGCGCCGTTCCTCGGAACCGCGCTCGGGTTTGCCTTCACGCAATCAAGCTGGATTATCCTCCTGATGTTCGTGGCGGTCGCCGCGGGCATGAGCGCGCCCTATTTGCTCCTCTCCGCGCAGCCTGCGTGGCTCAAATTCCTCCCGAAACCCGGGGCGTGGATGGAACACGTCAAGCAACTGATGGGCTTCCTGCTCCTCGCGACGCTCCTGTTTCTACTTTCGGTCCTGGGAGCGCAACGCGGCGTCGAAGCCGTTATCTGGACATCGGTGTTTCTGCTTTTTGTGAGCATCGCCTGCTGGATGAAGGGGGTCTTCATCACGCCGCTCTCCTCCACCGGCTCGCGCGTGCTCGTGCTCCTGCTCGGGGTCGTGCTCGTACTCGGCAGCGGTGCCTATTTCATCGGCGGAAAATTTGCGCAGACGACACTCTCTGCCGCGCCTGCTCCCGCCTCAGACGATTGGCAATCCTTCACTCCCGAGCTTCTCGAGGCGGAGCTTGCGAAGGGCAGGCCGGTCTTCGTTGATTTCACCGCCGCCTGGTGCGTGACGTGCAAATTCAACGAAGCCACCGTCCTAGAGAGCAGCGCGGTCCGCGAAGCATTCGCGCGTCGCGGGATCGTGAAATTCAAAGCCGACTGGACGAACGGCGATCCAGCGATCACGCAAATTCTTAAACAATTTGGGCGCCCGGGTGTCCCATTATACGTTCTGTATCCCGCGGGTAAATCGGTCGCACCGATTGTCCTTCCGGAACTCCTCACCAAAAACATCGTCCTGGAAAACCTCGAAAACATCGCCCCGCAACTCGCCACCAACCAACCATGAAGAAGACCCTCTTAATCACCGCACTCACAACATTCGCTGTCACGGCTGTCTTTGCGGCTGAATCGCCGAAAGTCGGCAGCGCCGCGCCGGATTTCTCGTTGACTGACGCGAAGGGTGCCACGCATTCGCTTTCGCAATCCAAAGGTAAATACGTCGTGCTCGAGTGGTTCAATCCGCAATGTCCCTTCGTAAAAAAGCATTACGGCAGCGGCAATATGCAGAAGCTTCAGCAGGAGTATTCTGGGAAGGGAGTCGTCTGGATGTCGATCGATTCCTCAGCAACCGGGAAGGAAGGCTATCTCACCCCCGAAGCCGCGACGAAGCAGATGGCCGATTGGAAGATGAATTCGACTACGCTCCTGCTCGACTCTGACAGCAAAGCGGGTCGCGCTTATGGCGCGAAGAACACGCCGCACATGTTCGTGGTTAATCCCGAAGGCAAAATCGTGTATGAAGGCGCGATCGACAGCAAGGCCACTGCAGATCCAGCCGACATCGCGAACGCCACGAACTACGTGAAGGTTGCGCTTGACGAATCGCTTGCCGGGAAACCGGTTAGCCATTCGAATACGAAGCCATACGGCTGCTCGGTGAAGTACTAAACTGGTTTTAAGCGCCGGATCACCGGATCCCGACGTTGTTCCCCAATTCCACGCAGCATCTTTTGAGCATCCGAACAGGCAAGTAGCTTCCGGGTCTGCTGCGTGCACTCTGTGAAGAAGACGACCGCACCGTCGCGGAAGGCTCTATCTTCGCTGCTCACTCAGATTTCCCGGGGGCGGCGACCACGACGCCCATCTGGTGCAAAGCCAGCCGAAGTTCGCGGGCGAACTGGACCGCGCCAGGCGTATCGCCATGAATGCAAATTGTGTCCGGTTCCACCGCGATTTCGCTTCCGTCGACCGCGCGGACCTTGTTGTCACGCAGCATGCCGAAAACGCGATTCGCCGCCTCCACCGCATCATGAAGCAACGCATCTGGCCGCTCCCGCGGAACAAGCGACCCGTCCGGCATGTAATTCCGATCCGCGAAGACTTCGCGTGCTATTGCCACGTCGTTCGCCTCCGCCGCGCGCGCTAACGCGCTCACGCCGGGTGCAAACACGATCAGCTTCGGAGCGACCGCACGAATCGCTCGCACCACCCCGTCGGCAATTTCTTCGTCACGCGCCGCCATGTTGTAGAGCGCGCCGTGCGGTTTCACGTGCTGCGGTTCCATGCCTAACGAGTGAGCGATTGCCTGAAAAGCGCCTACCTGGTAGACGACTAGCGCGAAGATCTCATCCGAAGGAAGCAGCAGCTCGCGCCGGCCGAAGTTCTCCCGATCGTCGAAGCTCGGATGCGCACCGACGCCCACTCCACGCTCCCTGGCCGTCAGAATCGACTTGCGCATCATGGCCGGATTTCCAGCATGAAAACCGCACGCGATGTTGGCGGAGCTAACGAGCGCGAGCAGCTCGTCATCATGCCCGGCGCCTTCGCCGAGATCCGCATTCAGATCCACGCTTAGGCTCATTGCGTCTGAAGCCTGATTCCGATGCGGAACCGCTGCAGGTCGCGTTCGCGCGCGAGGAGCAGCTGCTGCGCTTGCTCGAGCGTCACCTCCGCGAAACGCACCGCGTCCCCAGGACGTAGTTGCGCAGCGGCGGGAAGATCAACGCTGATCACATGCGCGATTTTCGGGTAGCCGCCGATGGTTTGGCAATCTCCAAGCAGCAGAATCGGGTGTCCATCAGGCGGCACCTGAATGGTTCCGGGAACGACGGCTTCGGAAATCAAATCTGTGATCTCCGTCCGCATCAGCTTCGCGCCTTCCAGCCGAACGCCCATCCGGTCGGACTCCGCCGTCACTTGGAAAGATTCACGAGATAACGCCGCATGAGAAAACTGCGATGACGCCGCTCCGCGAATGAAACGGAGGAAGCCGTGACTGCTTCGCGTGTTTGACCACTCGTTAGACGCGCCCCAGCTCGCGATGTGCGACTTCAGAAGCCGGGCCGCGATCCGCCCGGTGCCCGGGAACGATTTGCCAAGGTTCAAGAGATCGCCATCCCGCAAAGCGCGGCCCTCAAATCCGCCGAAATTACTCCGAAAATCAGTCGAGCGGCTGCCAAGCACGACTGGCACATCAAAACCGCCGGAGAAGACCAGCCAGGCACGCGCGCCATCCGGAGGCGCCGTCGCGATCAATTCTTCGCCTTTGCGCAAAAGAGCCGGGCGGCCGCCAGCAACTGGATGCCCGCCAACTTGCACGTCGAACGAACCACCAGCCCAGGCAATCACGCGGTCGTCATCGCACTGCAGGCGCGCGCTCCCGAGCGTCAGCTCCAAACCCGCAGAGGCTTCGTTGTTTCCGACGAGTAGATTTGCGACGCGCATTGCATGCGGATCAAGCGCGCCGCCCACCGAAACACCGCTTGCGCGATAACCCGCCCGACCGAGATCCTGCACGGTCGTGAAAAAGCCGGCGCGCGCCACGTGTAACTTCATCGGGCCAGCGTCTCGAATTCCGCTCGTGTAATCGGGTGAAAGCGGACGCAATCGCCCGCCTGCAGCAGGGCGGGAGGGGCTTGTTCCGGGTCGAAGAGGCGCCGCGGGGTTCGACCGATCACATTCCAACCTCCCGGAGATGTTTGCGGATAAATTCCGGTCTGCTCTCCACCGATCGCGACGGAGCCCATCGGCACGTGCTTGCGTGGGGAGGGTCGGCGCGGGATCGCAAGTTCCACTGGTAATCCACTGAGGTAAGGAAAACCGGGCGTGAATCCGATGCAGTGCACGCGGTACTCCCCGCCGCTGTGACGTCGTACAACTTCCTGCTCCGAAACGCCGGCGTGCTGCGCGACGGCGGCGAGATCGAGTGCGAATTCTCCGTCGTAGCACACTGGAATCTCGAACAATTTTCCGCCGCCTTTCCCCCGAAACGCTCTTGGTTTTCGGAGGGTTTGAGTAACGCGCGCGATCAACCACTGGGTGCTCGATTCATCATTGGCGTGCCGGGCAACGATCACCGGATCGAAGAAAATAGCGACGGTGGTATATGACGCCGTAAGCTCTGTGACACCGGGCAGCGCGGCGCGCTGCAAGAGTTCCAAAGCACGCCGCACCACGGTCAGCGTCTCGTTGGGCTTCCCGAGTTCCTCGCGCAAATGCACCACGAGCGCGGAATCGCCCAGTGCGACAAACTTCATCCGCTCAGCGTCCGTGCGGCTCGCCCGCGGAATCCTCGGCGGAGACGGCGACGGCCACGTCCTGCACCGATTCCTTGATCTTCGTCACGGCGGGATGCACCTCACGAATAAGTTCGTGTTCCTCCTTAGAGAGCGCCTCGATCCGCGAGGCGACTTCATGCAATTCTTTCAATGTCGTATCCTGTCTCCCCGAGATGCGATGCATCCACCAGAAACAAAACACCCAGCAGATGGTTCCGATAACTCCCAGAAGCAGTCCAGCAACTTCAATGTTTTCCACGACCCGAAACTGTAGCCTGCACGAGCCGCTGCTGTCACTTGCCAGAAAATCTTTCGTCGAGGAAAAACGTTGCAGGGATTGGCCTGCTCGGGACACAGAACAACCTGCTCGTTCAGACTCTATCGACGTGGGCTCGGGTTCTTTCGCGCCCGTCGATGGATTTCCCGACGGTCTTCGAGATCGTTGATAGCGAGGAGAAGGTGAACACGCTCCTGCCAGCGCTCGACGAAATGATGGGGATCGGCTTGTCGCGCGCGAGGAAGTAAGAGTGATTCACTCCCGCCATCTGGACCCCTGGACCCGAAGAGCTGACCAGCGCGGAAAATTCTGCGGCAAAACATCTGGTTTCGAGAATATGGGATGGGAGGCCGAATGATGACGGTCTGGCACTCCTCGCCCCCAAGAAATGCGAGAGCGGCTGCCGGCAAATCCGGGCGACCCTTGCCGCGCGCATCAACGAGCTGAGCTGACTCGTCACCCGCTCCAGTGGGCAAGATTGCGCCGCTCGGCAATGTGCGCCAAGAGTTAGCCAATGCCCGGCTCTGCCTTCGAAACGCCCGTCGATCCGCTGTGGTACAAGGACGCCGTCATCTATGAGCTGCACGTCAAAACGTTTCACGATAGCAACGGAGACGGCATCGGCGACTTCCGCGGATTAATCCAGAAGCTCGATTATCTGCAGGAACTCGGCGTCACCGCGCTCTGGTTGCTCCCGTTTTATCCATCGCCCCTGAAGGACGACGGCTACGACATCGCCGACTACTACGATGTGAATCCGAACTACGGCACGCTCCAAGATTTTCAGGCATTTCTCGCGGGAGCGCACGAGCGCGGACTGAAAGTCATCACCGAGCTGGTGATCAACCACTCATCGGATCAGAACCCCTGGTTTCAAAGGTCGCGCCGCGCTGCCTCTGGCTCGCTGGAACGCGACTTCTATGTCTGGAGCGACACCCCCGACAAATACGCCGCCGCGCGCATCATCTTCAAAGACTTCGAAACCTCCAATTGGTCGTGGGATCTAGTGGCGAAGGCCTATTACTGGCATCGCTTCTACGCGCATCAGCCGGATCTGAATTTCGACAATCCAGCGGTGCACGAGGCCTTGGCGAAGGTCCTCGATTTCTGGCTCGAGATGGGCGTGGACGGCCTGCGACTCGATGCGGTCCCGTATCTCTACGAACGGGAAGGGACGAGCTGCGAAAACCTGCGCGAGACGCACGAATATCTGGTGAAACTCCGCGCGCACGTCGATGAAAAATTTCAGGGCCGGCTGCTGCTCGCGGAAGCGAACCAATGGCCGGAAGACGCCGTCGCATATTTTGGCAAGGGCGACGAGTCGCACATGAATTTCCACTTCCCGCTCATGCCGCGGATGTTCATGTCGCTCCAGATGGAGGATCGCTTTCCGATCATCGACATCATGGATCAAACCCCGCCGATTCCGGAAAATTGCCAGTGGGCGATGTTCCTGCGCAATCACGATGAGTTGACGCTCGAAATGGTCACGGACGAGGAGCGTGATTATATGTGGCGGGTTTACGCGACCGATCCGACCGCGCGTATCAATCTGGGCATACGGCGGCGTCTGGCGCCATTGCTTGCGAATAACCGTCGCAAGATCGAGCTGCTCAATATTCTGCTCTTCTCGATGCCGGGAGCGCCCGTCCTTTACTACGGAGACGAGATCGGCATGGGCGACAACGTTTACCTCGGCGACCGCCACGGCGTCCGCACTCCCATGCAATGGAGCGCGGATCGCAACGCCGGCTTCTCGCGCGCGAACCCGCAGCAGCTTTTCTTGCCCATCATCATCGACCCCGAGTACAACTACGAAGCGATCAACGTCGAGACCCAGCAGAAAAATCTCTCGTCGTTGCTGTGGTGGACGCGGCGCGTCATCGCGATGCGCAAGAACTTCAAGGCCTTCTCCCGCGGCACCCTCGAATTCCTTTTTCCAGAAAACGCCAAGGTGCTGGCGTTCCTGCGCCGACACGAGGAGGAGACTGTTCTCGTCGTCGCAAATCTTTCGCGTTTTTCACAGGTGGCGGAGCTCGACCTCTCACGCTTTTCCGGGTACGCGCTCATGGAAGTATTCGGGCAGAATTATTTCCCCGCGATCAAAGAAGCGGCGTATGTCCTCACCCTCGGCCCCCATGCGCATTTCTGGCTTGTGTTCAGTCCGCAACCGGAATCGGCCATGCGCAGCGTTCAGCGTGAGGTCCCCACGCTTCGCATCCAGCCTGACTTCGCGACGCTGCTCAACGGCGAGCAACGCAGGATCATCGAGCGCGAAGTATTGCCGGGCTACGTGCAGAACCGCCGCTGGTTCGCATCGAAGGCGCGGAGCATCGTCGCGCTGCGGGTGGCGGAGCAAGTGCCTGTTTCCAATGAACCGGAGGCGTCGCGGATCTGGTTCATCGAAGTCACTTACCGCGATGGCGCTCCAGAGACCTACACGCTTCCGGTGCAGATCGCGCGTGGCGAGGCGGCCCGTGAGCTGGCGCAAACCGCTCCGCACGCGCTGATCGCACGGTTCGAAAGCAACGAGGAGACGATCTTGCATGACGCCGTTTGGGACGCGGGCTTCCGGCAGCACCTCTTCGAACTCATGGCGCGTAATCAGCGTTTTGCCGGGAAAGGCGGTGAGATCGTGGGCGAAGCCGGCAGCGCGCTGGCGCATGACGGCGCGGTCTTGAACTCGAACGTGCTTGGCGTTGAGCAGAGCAATTCGTCGATGATCTTCGACAATAAATTCTTTCTGAAACTTTATCGCAAGCTCGAAGACGGTGTGAACCCCGACGTCGAGGTCACGCGCTTCCTCTCTGAGAAAGCCGGTTTTGCCCACGTGCCCGCTTTCGCCGGATCGATTGAGTACCGGACAGGCAAAAGCGAAGCGGCCGTCATCTGTGCCATGCAGAGCGCGATTAGCAGCGAGGGTGACGCCTGGACCATGACACTCGACTCCGTGAGCCGTTTTTATGAGCGCGTGCTCGCGCGCAAGGCCGACCTGCAGAGCGACGTTGTCGCGACTGGTTCGATCGTGAACGAGCTCATCGGTGGCGTCTATCCTGAGCGCGCGAAACTTCTCGGGCGGCGCACCGCCGAGCTGCATCTCGCGCTCGCTTCCGAGCCGGACGACAAGGGCTTCGCGCCGGAAGTGTTCAACGCCATGGGCCAGCGCTCAGTCTTTCAGAATATGCGTGCCCTGCTCCGGCGGTCGTGGGAGTTATTAGGCAAAAAGCTCCCGCATCTTCCAGCGAATTTCCGCGACGAAGCCGCCGAGGTGCATGCGGCCGAGCGCCAAATTCTGGCGCAGCAACAGCGCATCCTCGAGCGGATCGTTGGCGCGGCGAAGATCCGGATTCACGGCGATTACCATCTCGGGCAGGTGCTCTATACCGGCAAAGATTTCGTTCTGCTGGATTTCGAAGGCGAACCAGCGCGCCCGCTGAGCGAACGGAAACTGAAGCGCTCCGCGTTGCGCGATGTTGCCGGGATGATGCGTTCGTTCCAATACGCCGCCTACAGTGCGCTCTGGCAGCCGTCGATGCGCGTGGAAGACACGCCCTTCCTCGAGCGTTGGGCCGATATCTGGTATCGGCAAATGAGCAGCACTTTCCTGCAGAGCTACCTCAAGACGAGCGCCGCCGCCTCGTTCATCCCAAAGGAGGAGGACGATTTGCAGGTGATGCTTGAAGCCTATCTGCTCGACAAGGCCGTCTACGAAGTTGGTTATGAACTAAACAATCGTCCCGACTGGGTGGTGATTCCCATCCGGGGCATCAAGCACATCCTGCACAGGACCTAAGCCGGAAGCGGCGACACTCCTGTCGGTGATTTTTTTACGGATGGGAAAGGCAACAGGAGTGTCGCTTCTCCGGAAAGAATTTTCTTTTCTGTCGCCCGAAAATGCGGAAGGCTGTCGCCTCTCGACGAACTGCCATGAATCAACACCTCACATCTATTGACGCCCAAATCGCGGCGAAACATCTCCTGACTCACCCCTTTTACCTCGCATGGACGCGCGGCGAGTTGAACAAGGAAGCGCTGACGGATTACGCGCAGCAATACTACCATCACGTCGCCGCGTTCCCGACTTATCTCTCGGCGGTGCATTCGAAATGCGACGACCAACCGACTCGGAGACAGATTCTTTCCAATCTTATGGACGAGGAAGCGGGCGAGCCGAATCATCCCGAGCTTTGGCTGCGGTTTGGAGAGGCGCTCGGAGCAACTCGTGATGAAGCGCACTCAACAGGGAAACAGCCGGAAACTATGAGGCTGATTAGCACCTTTCGGGATCTCTGCGCAAATGGCGCCACCGCTCAGGGACTGGGCGCGCTTTACGCTTATGAGAGTCAGATTCCTGCAGTGTCAGAAACGAAGATCGATGGCTTGAAGAAGCACTACGGCTTTGACGATCCGAAGCAGTACGAATACTTCAGCGTCCACATAGAAGCGGATCGGGAACACGCGGCCGCCGAGCGCGCGATGTTGCAGGAGCACATCACGCCGGCGAACGCGGTTTCCGTGCAGAGCGCAGTGGAACGCGTGCTCAACGCGCTTTGGGATTTGCTCTCCGGCGTTTGCCGTCGTCACGCGATCGCCTGCTAGTGCGAAGTTGTAGCCGGGGGCGCTGACCCCGGCCGCGCAGACGCAGCTGCTGCAACAACCGGGGAACCGGAAGCGGCGACTCCGCGCGCCGCCGGCGTTCGCGCCCCCGGCTACAACTTCGCCCGCGCTGAGCGATTTTCAGCCGCCGACCGCCTGGTAGTGGCCCAGTCCGCGCCGCCACATAAAGCGCGCTGTTGCCCATGAAGCCAGAAGCCAGCCGATCTGGATCGCGAGGGCCTGAAACATCTCGGCGCCCTTAAGCCGCTCCATGAAGATGGCGATCGGGCAAAATAGCTCGTAGTAAAACGGGAGCCATTTCATGCTCGCCTGCACAAGCGGCGGCATGATGTCGACCGGGAACATCTGGCCGCCGAGGAAATACTCGAAGGAGTAGACAATGAAGACAATGGTCGAAATCTCCAGAATCCAAAAGGCCATCATCGCGATGCTGTAGGTGATGAAGAACTGGATCATCGCCGCCATCAGGAGCGAAAGAAAAGCGCAGAGATAGGCGATGGGGTCGGATGGAAACGTGACGTAAGCGCGGAAGTAGAAAAAGATGAGCGCGATCGGCGCGAGCGTGATGATGCTGTAAACGAGCCGGCCGCTCAGGAAGATGCTGAACCGGTAAGCGAGATAGCTGAGCGGCTTAGTTAGAAAGGAATTAATCTGGCCCTCGCGAATGTCAGAGGCGATCTGCCATTCGTCCTCCGTCGGAGTGACCAGGTTGGAGACGAGGATCGTAAGCAGGTAATAGTAGATCATCGATCCGTAGTCGTAACCGTGCATGCCGCCGCCGCGCTCGTGGAAGATGGCGCGCCAGAGGAAGACGGTGCCCGCGAGCGGAATCAATCCGAAGACCGCGCGCAGGAAATAATTCCAGCGGTAAACAAACGTGTTCTGCAGACCGAGCTTAAAGACGGCCAGATATTTGCCGGCGGCCATTCGTTAGGCGTTCCTCGCCAGCTCCGCGGCGAGGTTGATCGCCGCGATCATGCTCTCGGGCCGCGCGATTCCTTGGCCGGCGATCTCAAATGCGGTGCCGTGATCCGGACTGGTGCGGGGAACCGGCAGACCAAGCGTCACGTTTACGCCTTGATCAAATGCGTGCAGCTTCAGCGGAATCAGACCCTGATCGTGATACATGCAAAGGACGCCATCCCATGCGCCCGCGGCCGCCTGATGGAATATCGTATCGGGGGAGAACGGGCCCGCGATCACCGCGCGCTCGCGGAATTCTTCCGCCAATTGCGCGATCGCAGGCGTGATGACGTCGATCTCCTCCCGGCCCATCTCTCCGGATTCGCCTGCGTGGGGATTCAACCCGGCGACTGCCATTCGCGGCGGGCGTTTGTGACGCTGGCGCAGAAAGGCGTGCAGCAATCGTCCCACGCGTACGATTTCGGCGGTTCGAAGCGATGAGCAAACCGCGCGCAGCGGAATGTGTGTTGTCACCAAAGCCACAGTGAGCGATCCGCCGGTGAGGAGCATTGCGTAATCTGTGACGCCATAACGAGCGGCGAAGAATTCCGTCTGTCCGGGAAACGCGAAGCCCACTTCGTACATTCGCGCCTTGTGGATTGGCCCAGTCACGATCGCGTCCAGCGCTCCGCGCTTCGCGAGGTCAACCGCTTCTTCCAATGCGGCCAGTGCTCCCCGCGCGGTCTCGCGAGACGGCTCGCCGGGACAGCTAACGCTCCCTTCGCCGATGACCTGAAACTGCGCGGACCCAAGCAATCGATTGGAAGCAAGCGCCGCCCGCACAATTTCCGGGCCGATCCCCGCGGAATCGCCGAAGGTGATGCCGATGCGAGGAGGCATCGCACAGTTTCAGCAGGCGTTCGCGCGATGGCAAGGCAAGCGCACCGCGTCTTTAGAAGGTGCGAATCGTCGCCTTCTGCCGGAGACCGGCGAGCCAATTATTCTGCAGCCGCTGCGCTTCTTCCTGCAGCAATTTCTTCTCGATCTCGCTGCGCACTTCCGCGAACCCCTTCGTGACGCCGCCCTTCTTCTCATCGACGCGCAGGATGTAATAGTTGCCGCCGAGCTCGACGATATTGCTAATCTTTTGCACCGGCAGGGTAAACGCTACTTTCTCCAGTTCGGGCGCAAGCGTCTTACGCTCGATCCAGCCCCAGTCTCCGCCGAGATCGCGCGTGCTGTCTTCCGAATACATTTGCGCCATGCGCGCGAAATCCGCGCCATTCGCCAGCTTGCCCAGAATCTCCTCGGCCATCGCTTTCTGCGCGGCGGCATTGCCTTCGAGCGAACGGCTCGGGACCATGATCATTCGCAAATGCAACTGCTCCTTGCTCGTGAACTCGTCACGGTGTTTCGCATAGTAATCACGGATCCGCGTCGGCGAGGCGACGATGTTCGGCTTCACGTTTTTACCCCGCATGGCCGCGACGATGATCTTATCGAACTCATCTTTCCGGAACTGGCCTAAGGTGTAGTTTTGCGCCTGAAGCGTCTTCACGAAGGTGTTCCGATCTCCGCCGAAATTTTCGCGGATGATCTCAGACATGCGCTGCTCAACGAAGTAATCAGGAAGCGAAAAGCCCTCCTTCTTGAATGACTGCACGATGAGCTGCCGGTCGATTAAGTCCTGCAAAGCGGACTTGCGGACTTCCTGCATCTGTTTCTGCAACTCCGCACCCGTGTATTGCTGACGCAACAAGCGCTCGCGCGGGCCAATGACCATCCGGACCTGCGAGACCGTGATGACTTCGCCGTTCACGATCGCGGCGATCCCGTCGACCACCTCAGGTTCGCCCGCGTCGGACCGCGCCGCCGCCTCTCGCGTCGCCTGAGAAAGGGCTGGCAGCGCCAGACCGATCAGGGTCAGGGTGGTGAAGACAAACAAACGCATTATGAATTCAGATTTTCTTCGTTAGTTCGATAACCTCGGCCAGGTTTCGCTGGATGTTGCCGGCACTCAATCGGGGGAATTTCCCGCCGACCAGGATGTAATCCCCACGGCGTGTCAGCATCAGCTTTCCTTCCCGGACCTCCACTCGGGTGACTCCAGCTCTGGCTGCGGCGAGTTTTATTTCGGTTAGAGCCAGGAGATTGTCAACGGCCGCGGGGAACTTGCCGAAGCGATCCCGCCATTGCTTGCGCAATTTATCCCACTGCTCACGCGAACCGATCTGCGCGAGATTGCGGTAGGCTTGAATGCGGAGGGTCGTGTCGCCGATATAAGTCGTCGGAACGAAGGCCGGCAGGCGTGCTTCCGTGCCGAGCTGGATGAATTCGGCCTCGTTGGTCGCGACAAAGTCGAGCCGCAGTTCCACCTCCAGCCGCGTCCTCAACTTTTCGCCCTTGAGCTGCGCCACAGCCTGCTTCAGGAGCTGGCAATAGAGGTCGAAACCCACCGCGACGATGTGCCCGCTTTGCTGCGTCCCGAGAATACTGCCGGCCCCGCGAATCTCCAGATCGCGCATTGCGATGCGGAAGCCCGCGCCTAACGAGCTGTATTGCTTGATCGCGTTGATCCGTTTGCGCGCGGCGCCGACCGTCATCATCTCGCGCGGGAGCAGAAGGTAGGCATACGCCTTGTGCTCGGCGCGGCCGACGCGGCCACGAAGTTGATAGAGATCGGCCAGTCCGAAACGATCGGCGCGATCAATGATGATCGTGTTCGCATTCGGAATATCGAGGCCGCTTTCGATGATCGTGGTGCAAACGAGTACGTCGGTTTCACCCGCCACGAAGCGCGACATGACCGTTTCGAGCTCGTCTGCCTCCATCTGCCCATGACCGATATCGACGCGCGCTTCGGGACAGAGCTCCGCGACGCGTTCACGCACCTTCTCGATCGATTGCACGCGATTGTGCAGGAAAAAAATCTGACCCTGCCGCTCGATCTCGCGATTGATCGCATCGCGGATGATCCGTTCGTCATAACCGCAGACGACGGTCTCGACCGGCAGGCGGTTCAACGGCGGCGTCTCGATCGTGGACATGTCCTTGACCCCGACTAACGAGAGATAAAGCGTGCGCGGAATCGGCGTCGCCGAAAGCGTCAGGACATCAACGAGCTTGAAAAGCTCTTTGAACTTTTCCTTGTGCAGCACCCCGAAGCGCTGCTCTTCGTCGATCACCACGAGGCCCAGGTTTTTGAAACGGACATCGCCGGAGATCAGCCGGTGCGTGCCGATGACGATGTCGACGCCGCCGTCGCGGAGCAGCTTGAGGATTTTCTTCTGCTCGGCCGGCGAGCGGAAGCGGCTCAGCATTTCGATGCGGACGGGGTAATCGAGCATGCGCTGCCGGAAGGTTTCGAAATGCTGCTGCGCGAGAACCGTCGTCGGCGTTAAGACCGCGACCTGTTTGCCGTCCATGACTGCTTTAAAACCGGCGCGAATCGCCACTTCCGTTTTACCGAAACCTACGTCGCCACAGATCAACCGATCCATGGAGCGCGTCTGCTCCATGTCCTGCTTCGTCGCATCGATTGCTTTTAGTTGATCAAGTGTTTCGCGGAACGGAAACGAGTGTTCGAATTCGCTCTGCCACTTTGTATCCGGTCCAAACGCGTAGCCGAGCTGCGTCTCGCGCTCCGCTTGCACCGCGAGCATCTTGCCTGCGTAGTCAAAGATCGAGGCGGCGGCATTTTTCTTTGCTCGCGCCCATTTTACGTCAGCCAATGAGCTGAGCGGGGGGGACTTCTTGCCGACGCCGACGTAGCGCGAAACGAGATAAGCCTGCTCGAGGGGAACGTAGAGCCTGGCTTCGCCTGCGAATTCGAGCGTCAGCACTTCCTGCATGCCGCCCGCGGCTGCCGGAACTTTCATGAGCTGAACGAAGCGGCCGACGCCGTGCTCTAGATGAACGACGAGATCGCCTTCCGTCAGCTCGCTGAAGTCGATTTGCGCTCGGTTGCGCGCGAGCTTGTCGCCTCGTTGCAAGCGCCGGCGCCCGTGCGTGGTGGCGCGGCCGAAAAGCTCAGCCGCGGAAAGAATGACCAGCCCGGCCGCCGGGAAGCAGAAGCCCCGAGGGAGCGTGCCTTCGGCCAATTCGACGCCGTCGAGCGGCTCTGTAACGGCGGTCTGTGATTGCCGATCTTCCGGCATAGATGAGAGACGGTGGCCATCGACCGCCGCTCCAGGATGGCCCATGATTTCGCGGAAGCGCTCGATCTCACCCTCCGTTTGAAAGTAGATGACGATCTTCGCGCCTGTGGCCTTCCATTCTGCCAAACGCACGGCGAACTGTCCCCGCTTCGCCTCGGCGACCATGAAGTCGCTCGGCGCGAACTCACCGACTTCCGCGTCGTGAAACGCGCCGCTGTAATCTTCCGGCTCTGCCTCCGCACCGATCGAGCCTTCAGAAATCGAAAGCTGAGAATCGTCGTTCTCCGCGGGCTCGATCGCGACGCGGAGATGATCCTGCGCGATGTACTCCCGCACCCGCCCGGCCTGATCTTCGACCCCGCTGAGCAGGACATCGATCGATTGCAGATTCCGAACGGACGTTTGCGTATCGAGGTCGAACTCACGCAGCGACTCTACTTCATCATCGAAGAACTCCGCCCGCACCGGCAGTTGCGCCTGCCAGGAATAGAGGTCGAGAATCCCACCGCGGACCGCAAACTGCCCGCGCGTCGTGACCTGCGCGACACGTTCATAACCAGCCCTGCCTAACGAGTGAAGCAGGCTCTCCATCGTGGTGCGGCTCCCGTGTTTAATCCGGATTGCGCCCGCCTCCAGCGCGCTCGGTTGCGGAGCGGATTGATCCAGAGAGGCGCGCGTCGCGACAATCACGTGCGGTCCCGCTTGCCGCGAAACGCGACTGAGCAAGGCGAGCCGTTCCGCCGCGATCTCGGGGTCAGGCAAAATGTTCTCGACCGCCGCGAACTCCGCCTCGGGCAGAAAGAGCGCGCCCGGCCGCCAGTTCAGCAGCGACTCGTAAAATAGCTCCTGCGAGCGCACAGTCGGGCAGAGAATCCAAAGCGTTTGACCGACCTCCTGCGCAAGTGCGGCAGCGAGGAACGGCTGCGCCGCCTCGGTCACATGCGAAAACGAGACCGGCCATTTCCGCGCGTGGATCGCACGCAGTTTCGCCGCGACCGGCTCTGCTGTGATGACTCGCGCGAGCAATTCCGCGCCGCTTGGCTTTTCCACCGGAGACCGTGCGTCGAAACGAGCGGAACTTCAATCTGCGCACACAGTGGACTCGCTTGGGTCAAGCGCGGCGGCGTGCGACGGAAGGCTGACACGCGCGCCCGGCGCTCCACGCGCGGCAGGCGCTTGACACAAGCGTGTCTACAAGTCGCGGCCGATGGCGTTGGCAACCGCGCGCAGACGCGGGAGGAGCTTGCTCAACGTTTCAGGAACGAGCGCCTGCTGTCCGTCGCTCTTCGCGACGTCCGGTGTGTCGTGCACTTCGAGCATGATCGCGTCGGCGCCGGCCGCGACGGCGGCGAGCGACATTTGTGGAACGAACGCACGCAGACCGACTCCATGCGTGGGATCAACCACTACCGGAAGGTGCGTCTTTGCTTTCAGAATCGGAACGGCGCTCAAATCCAGGGTGTAACGCGTCGCGGTCTCGAAGGTGCGGATACCGCGCTCGCAAAGGAGCACATTCATGTTGCCCTCGCTCAGGATGTATTCGGCGCTCATGATCAGCTCGTCGAGCGTAGCGCTGAATCCGCGTTTCAAGAGCACGGGCAAGTGACTCCGGCCGACTTCCTTGAGCAGAGAGAAATTCTGCATGTTGCGCGCGCCAATCTGCAGGCAATCGGCGTAGCGTTCCACCATGGGCAGATCGCGCGCGTCCATGATCTCGGTGATGACCGGGAGGCCGGTTTCGTTGCGCGCTTCTGCGAGAAATCGAAGCCCTTCCTCGCGCAAGCCCTGGAAGCTGTAAGGGGAGGTGCGCGGCTTAAACGCCCCGCCGCGCAGGAGCCGAGCGCCAGCGTCCTTCACTTTACGCGCGAGGGAGAGGATCTGTTCGCGGCTTTCGACCGAGCATGGCCCGCAGATCAACGCGACCGCGGAGTCGCAACCGATGCTGACGCCGCAAATGTCGACGATTGAAGCAGCTCCGCGCGCCTCGGACGATGCGAGGTTGTATGGTTTGGCGACCGGGACGACAGCCTCAACGCCTGGCATATTCGCGAGGAGTTTTTCGCGCACGAGCTCCTCCGGCCCAACAACCCCGACGATTACGCGCGATTCGCTGCGACTGACTTCTGCCTCCACGCCGAAGGCCTGCACGCGAGCGACGATTTGCTCGATCTGCTCTTCGGTTGCAGTCGGTTGCGTGATGATGATCATGACCTGCTCAGAAACCGGCGAGCATGTCGCGCTCAGAGAGGCGACGGGAGGCGACCGCGATCAGCAGGGCCGCCGGATCAGTTCGTGATCGTGACAGGAGTGCCACTGGAAACGGCATTAAAAAAGTTCTCGGCCATGAATTCCGGCATGCGGATGCAGCCGTGCGACGCGGGATAGCCTGGCAGATACCCGGCATGCATGCCGACACCGCCGACGATGCGCATGAAGTATGGCATGGGTGCTCCCTTGAAATGCGTGCCCGGCGGCTTCGGGTCTTTCGTTACATCGATGTTCGGAACGACTACGTTCTCCATTTCATCAACGTAATCGCCGTACTTGCTCGAGGCGTGTTCCTTGTCCTTTTGCGAGATGCTGAAGGTACCGCTCGGCGTCGTAAGACCTTCGCGGCCCGTGGAAAGTTGAGACACCCCGACCAACTCGCCGCCCTTGTAGAAATAGGCCCGCTGTTCCGAGAGCCTGATCCTGACCGATGGTTTGCCTGAGACGCCGTCGCCGTCCCAATAGGAGACGGTATCTTGCGGCGCGGAAAAAGAGACCTCCCCCGGGCCATAAACTCCACCGAGGTACTGCGTCTGCGCCATGTATGGATCGTCGTCGCAGGCGGGAAGCAGAAGGAGTGTGGCGGAGCAAAAAAGGAAACTGCCGAAGCGGAAAAGTGATCGCGACATGGTAGGAGCTTTGAGCCGGAGCGTTGTAATGTGCAGCACGTTAAAAGTCAAGGTGATGGCGGGGTGCAAACGGGAACTTGGAAGCGGAACGCGTGCCGTCCGTCGCCACCCGGCTTGAATTCTGCGTGGGATAACGCACACTGCGAGCGTCCGCCCCGGTGGGGCAGTCCTCTATGCCGACCTACGAATACTCATGCGAGAAATGCGGGAAGAGCTTTGAGGCTTTCCAGTCGATGCGCGATGAGGCTTTCGCCACATGCCCGAAAGAGAAATGTCAGCAGAAGCGCTGGGGTAAGGGCAGAGTCAAGCGACTGCTCGGGACTGGGGCGGGTCTGATTTTCAAAGGCTCGGGATTCTACATCACCGACTACCGGAGCAATAACTACAAGGAAGGGGCGAAGAAGGACGCACCCGTGGTTGCCGGTGGCGAGAAGTCGTCGAAAGAAGGGGCGGCGGGCAATGCATCAACTCCGGCGGCGAAACCTGCTGAGAGCAAGCCGAAACCGGCAGCGGAATGAAGCTTGCCTGTCCAGAGTGCCGGCGCGACAGCGAGCCGGCACGGATCTACTGCCACGATTGCGGGGCGCGCCTGGACCGGTTTGCGCTTGCCAAGGAAAAGAGCAGGGAGGAAGACCCAAAAGAGACGCAGCGCCGTCTCCGCTCGACGCTCAACCCGCACCGGGCGAAGTTGCGTCAGAGGTTTTTCGGCTTCAGCAAGCTGTCCCTCGGCGCGTTGCTCCTTGCGGCGATCATTCAGATGCTGCGTCCACCTCATCTACCGGCGCGCCCAAAGGACCCGGCATGGTCGACGCAGATCAACATGGATCTGGAGAACGCCGCCACTGATCCGCGGGTGGGCGCGCTGCGTTATTCCGATGAGCAGGTCAACGCGTACCTAGCCTACACTCTGCAAAGCAAGCAGGTCGCGCTGACGAAATCCTTCCTGAAATTCGAGCGCGCGGTGGTTGATTTTCAAGAGGGCTTCTGCGACATCGCAGTGGAGCGATCTCTCTTCGGCTTGCCGGTCGTAACGAGCGGCTCTTACACCCTGGAGATGCGCGCGGGTAAGATCGCCGTCGGGAACCGTGGCGGTTACGTTGGACGGATGCCTGTGCACCCTGCGCTCATGAAATCGTGTAACGTGCTCTTCGCCGATGTGCGCGGGGCGCTGGAGCGCGACCGCAAGTTACTCGCGAAACTCGGCTCGATCGAGTTTCATCCACAGACAGTTTCCATTACGGCAAAGGCGGCACCCCAAACTTAAAGAGCGGGCCGCGGCCCTGCCGCCCGCCCGCCCTTCGGTGTGTTCCTGTCTAGTCGTTAACTAAGCTTCATCGTGGAGAGCAAGCGGTCGTCGATTCGGCCGTCAATATGCAAGCCGTGATCCCGCTCCCAGCCGCGGATGGCACTACGCGTTCCGCCACCGAGCACGCCATCGATCGGGCCACGGTAATAGCCGGAACTCGCAAGCCGCTGCTGAACCTGGCTCACGATCGAGCCACCATTGCCGTAGCTCCTGTAGCCGCGGTATGGATGGTAGCCGTTGTAATAAAGCGACGCGGACGCTCCATAATAAGGGTATCCGTAGCTGGACCCGAACCCATAGCCGTAGCCAAACGGATAGCCGTAGCCGAATGAATTGTAGCCGAATGAGCTGTAATAGTAAGGATAGAAGCGAGGGTAACAGCCGCGAGAATGTCGCCCGCTGCCATCATTCCAGCGCGAGCTGCCGTTGCCATTACTCCAGCGCGAGCCGGCGCTGCCATTTTGCAACGAGCCTGGGCGGGCTGCGATTTCCGAGGAGCGGGCGCTGGAGAATTGGGA
>JACCTI010000451.1 GCA_013812515.1 Chthoniobacterales bacterium | reverse complement strand
TAACCTTCAATCGCGGGATCAAAGGCCCCCGTCTGTTGCGCGATGCGTGTCTCCACCTCGTCGAGGTGTGATTGGACAGTTTTTGCCACCGCTTCCAGCGGTCCCGAAGAGGCGGCGACCGCCGGCGAGCGTGTGAAAACTTCCACGAAATCAGGATAGAAGGAGGGCCATCAAAGTCAAAGTGTAGAGGCGCTTGTGTCAAGCGCCGGGCGCGGAGCAAATGATTTAAAGCCGCTTGTGTCAAGCGCCTGGCGCGGAAAGCTTGATCAGTCGCTCCGCTCGGTGCTTGACACAAGCACCGCTACACACCCACACTTCCGAGCCAGTCGTGTGCCGGTGTTTGTCAACTCGTTAGCGCCGGCGCAACCACGCCGTGGTTCCATATTTCTCCGCCACAAGGTGTTCCGCTCGCTCCAAGATTTCCGGCGCGAAGGTCTGCGGTTGCAGGTGAGGGGAAAGCTCGGAAGCAAACGCCTCCGCGAATCTGCACGGCAGAGCCTCATATTGAATGCTGCCCTGATGAAGCAAGCCGGCACGAGTGCGGCGTTGCGCAGCTCCGGCGATCTTGCGGCCGTGCGCCAGAACGTCGGCGACCACGGGATTGGCGAAGCAAGCTTCGGAGATTTTGGGCGCATTCTGCTCCGCGAGTCTAACGAAACCCTCGTCACTCAGCGCGCGGCGGATGGCCTCGTGCAATTCCGTGTAGATGAAACGTGCGCTCGGCAGATGCACTTCGTTCTTTGAGGGGAGAATGACGGAGTAGGTAAAGTCGGATCCATGCAGAACGACTCCGCCGCCGGTCCAGCGCCGGACCACGTCTCGGGTGCGGTCCATTTCCGACAGATCAGCAAGGGAGCCGAAGTAGCCAAAGGAAAGCGAAGGCCTGGCCCAACCGTAAAACCGCAGCACGGGAGACGACGCATGCTCGAGCAGCGTTTCGTCCAGAGCCATGTTCATCGCTGCCGACCGCGGCTCGACATCGCGAAAAATCTGCAGCTCCGCGAAGACCGGATTCACCGCCGCGGGTTAACCTCCCAACTCAGCGAGGATTCTTCGCACCGCTTCGCGCGGCTCAGGATCGGCCGTAATGGGGCGTCCAACGACGAGGTAATCCGCGCCCGCTTGCAACGCTTCCCGTGGGCTCATGAAGCGCTTCTGATCATCCGGGGCTGCACCCGCCGGCCGCACACCGGGCGTAATGATCACGAGATTTTGGCCGAGACGACTGCGCAACGTGGAGACCTCGTGCGGGCTGGCGATTAATCCCTGAACTCCAGCTTCGAGGCCGAGCTGCGCAAGGCGCACCGCCTGGTCGTCGATGGTCGATTCCACGCCGACTTCCCGCAGCGTTTCGGCATCGAAGCTTGTCAGCACGGTAACACCGAGCAGCAGAAGATCGGGCGGAGCTTCGGCCACGGCAGATTCCAGCATCGAACGGCCGCCGCTCAAGTGGAGCGTCAGCATACGCACGCCGAGTTCGGCTGCGGCCCGGACAGCCTTCGCCACGGTCTTCGGAATGTCGTGCAGCTTCAGGTCCAGGAAAACCTGTCCGCCCGCGGCTTTCACGGCGCGAACGATCTCCGGTCCCGCCGCGGTATAAAGTTGCAGACCGATTTTGAAGGTGGAGACGTCGCGCCCAAGATCACAAACCAGATCGATCGCCTGCGACCGGTCAGGAAAATCGAGAGCCACGATCAATCGGTCGCGCGGTTTTTTTGGCACATCACTAGAGTTCATCCTGTAAAGTCGAATCTATGCAGCTTCGGGCACCGGCGAAGGTCAATCTTTCCTTCCGGATTCGAGGCCGGCGCGCCGATGGTTTTCACGAGATCGAGACTTTGATGACGCCCGTTTCCATTTGGGACACGCTCACCATCACGCGCCGCGACGATAGCGATGAGATCGAGTTCGTGTGCGATGATCCTGCATTGCCGACGGGCAACGACAACCTCGTGGTGCGAGCCGCGGGCCTCTTCCGGAACACTGCCCGGTTGAGAGCAGGTTTGAAAATTCAGTTAGAGAAAAAGATTCCGCACGGTGCCGGTCTGGGTGGCGGCAGCAGCGATGCGGCGACGACATTGCTGGGGCTGAATGAACTGCTCGGAGCCGGACTAAGTCAGACCGCACTGTCGGAGCTTGCGGCGCAGATTGGTTCCGACGTGGCATTTTTCATCTACCGGTCGGCCGCTACGTGCAGGGGGCGCGGTGATAAGGTGGAGCCGTTGCGACTCGCCAGCTCCATCCCGTTGTTGTTGCTGAAACCTGCCTTTGGCGTGCCGACGGCCTGGGCCTACAGCCGATGGAAGGAGGCCTCCACTGTGCGCTCCGAGGCACAGGAATTTACCGGCATCGCATTCGTCAATGAACTTGAACCTCCCGTCTTCGAGAAGTTCGTCTTTCTAGCCGAAATTAAGAAGTGGCTCCTCGTGCAACCGGAAGTAGGTGCGGCCTTGCTCTCGGGCTCAGGCTCCACTGTTTTCGCCGCATTGCACCGCGCAACAGACGCATCCCGCCTGGCAGAACGCGCGCGGGCGGAACTGGATCCCGAGCTCTGGACCTGGGCCTGCGAGACTGTTCGTTAGGCAGAAAGCGCCCGACTACTCGCCGAAATTCTTTTGCAGGGTGGCGACGGCGTATTCACGGTTCAGCTTCGCGATCAAGCTGGCGCTGATCTCGGCGGGACAGACCGCTTCGCATTCATACGTGTTCGTGCAGTTGCCGAAGCCTTCCTCATCCATCTGCCGCACCATGTTGAGGACGCGCCGCGTCCGTTCCGGATAGCCCTGCGGCAATAAAGCGAGGTGGGAAACTTTCGCAGAGGTGAACAGCATGGCCGAGGCATTCGGGCAAGCCGCGGCGCAGGCGCCGCAACCGATACAGGCCGCGGCTTCCATCGCCAGATCGGCGTTGCGCTTCGGCACCGGAATCGAATTCGCCTCCGGGGCGGAGCCGGCGCGGGCCGCGACGAATCCACCCGCCTGCACAATGCGATCCAGCGCGCCGCGACTCACCACCAGGTCCCTGACGAAGGTGAAGGGGCGGGCGCGAAATGGTTCCACCGTGATCGCCGCGCCATCTTTGAAGCGCCGCATGTAGAGCTGGCAGGCGGCGCCGGGATGGTCGGGTCCGTGCGCTTCGCCATTAATCGTTAGGCAACACGTTCCGCAGATTCCTTCGCGGCAATCCGATTCAAACGCGATCGGATCCTCGCCTCGCACCAAGAGGCGCTCGTTTAGGGTGTCGAGCATCTCCAGAAAGGAGGTGTTTGGCGAAATGTCACGCGCCTCGTATTCCACCAATTTGCCACGAGAGGAGCCCCCTTTCTGCCGCCAGACTCTGAGCCGGAAGTTCATGGTTGAGAGTTGAAAGTCGAGAGTTCGAAGAAGTAGACGAGATCTGCGAATTCGATCCCCCTCTGCCAGACCTCGAGTTTTTCAAGATTGAACATGGCTCAACCGCTTCCGTGGCTCTCAACTCTCAACTACTGACTCTCAACTTCATTTGTAGCTTCTCTGCGCCAGCTCAACCGTCTCAAAGGCGAGCGGCTCGCGATGCAGCTTCGGCCAACCGATCGCACCGTTCCCCTGAAACTCCCAGGCGAAAACCGAGGCAAACTTCGCGTCGTTGCGCAGCGCTTCGCCTTCCGCTGTCTGATGTTCCTCGCGGAAATGACCGCCGCACGATTCGTCGCGCTCGAGTGCGTCTATGCACATTAGTTCGCCAAACTCAAGAAAGTCCGCGACCCGTCCGCCACGCTCCAGCGATTGATTAAATTCCTCACCGGAACCTGGAATGCGCACATCGCTCCAGAATTCCTCCCGCAGTTCCGGAATTCTGTTTAACGCTTCACGCAAACCAGCCGCGTTCCGCGCCATTCCGCACTTGTCCCAAAGGAGGAGACCCAGCTCGCGATGAAATGAATCAATCG
>JACCTI010000418.1 GCA_013812515.1 Chthoniobacterales bacterium | reverse complement strand
GAGCGCGTAGCTGCTGACGGTAGAAATCCGCGGCGTCCATTTGTAATCGAGAGCTATTCGGTCCAACGACCGGAAGAAATTTCCGAGACGGCTACTGGCGCTCAGCTGGGTGCTGAGATCCGGCTGCGATTGGTAAGATAAAGAACTCGTGAGATCAAGCGTGAGACGCGGAGTCGCCCGGTAATCGAGAGCAAAGCGGACGTATACATTGGGGTCGTAATCTCTGCCGCCCGGATGGTCAAAGTAATACGTAATTCCTCCGCCGGTGAGCAGACTAATGTGTGTGCGTGGGGTTCCAAACGAGTAGCTAAACGCCGCGTTGGCGTTCCCGTATATGGAGGCAGAGTCCGTCGAGGTTAGATTGACGTTATCATTGTAGCCGGCGAGGATAGACCCCGTAAGCTTGAGTCGACGTCCCAGGCTAAATTCGCCGTTTACATTTTCGGTCGCGGCGATGGGCGTTCCGTCCGAGGGATTGATCTGGACGATGGGTTCGCTCGAGGTTTCGACGCCCGGTGCGGTCTCCACGGGCTGATCGGGCTCTGTCTGCGCGGGTAGCGTCTGGGTCAACAGCAGCGCGAGGCAGAACACACACCATTTTTTCATAAATCGCAGCCATCGTAGCCCTTTGCGTATGTAATTACCATAGTGCATGCGGCCGAATCGGAGGTCGTACGGGAACGTAGACAACCGTGGCGGCGGCGGCAACGGATTTAACTTCCCGCGTGGACATATTCTTCTTCAGAGCAGGTTCGATACGCGGCGCGCGTGGGAGACGACACGAGCGGGTGAAGGGAATCGAACCCTCGTCAGTAGCTTGGAAGGCTACAGCTTTACCATTAAGCTACACCCGCGCGACCGGCTAAGCTGGCGTGGTCGTCGAACACTGCCAAGCTTCTTTTTGGATCCAGATGGCGCCAGGCGGTTTCGTTCAATGCCTGTGTTACCTCTGCGTTGGTGATGAACTGGCAATCAACGAACATCGGACCTTCCTCTCTTCCATCACCGGAGAGCTGGTTTTGCGAGCCACGAGACGACTGAAGTCTGGGATGCTTCGCGACGTTTACGGTCCACTGGTGCTCGCCTCGGGTTCTCCTCGCCGGCGCGAACTTCTCGCGCAGGCGGGACTGAATTTCGAGGTTGCTCCATCTCAGGTGTCTGAGCTTGCGACCACCTCGCTTTCCATGGCCGAGCTGACGACGTACAACGCGACTCGCAAAGCCGTCGATATCGCGAGACTCCGTCGCGACGCGGTCGTGCTCGGCGCCGATACGTTGGTTTCGCTGGAAGGCAAAACCATCGGGAAACCCGCGGACTGGCGCGAGGCCCTGCAGATCCTGCAACGCTTGCGCGGGCGGGAGCATCAGGTTTGCACGGCGGTGTTTCTGTTTGCTCCGCGGCGTAAGCTGGCCATCAGCTTCTATGTCATCTCACATGTGAGATTTCGTCCACTCAACGATACCCAGATTCGGGCCTATCTCGCGAAGGTGAATCCCCTGGACAAAGCAGGCGCGTACGCGGCACAGCGCGACGGTGCGGAAATCATCGCGGAGATACGCGGCTCGTATACCAATGTCGTTGGCCTGCCGATGGACGAGACAATCCGCGCGCTGCGCAAGTTCGGGATCAAGCCGGCCGCACGCACACCGCGCGATCAATCCGCGGGCAGCCGGCAGCAAATTTCCAGCTTATTGCCATCCGGGTCCTCGAAGAAAAACGCGTAATACTTCGGCGTGTACTCCACGCACAATTCCGGTCCTTCCAGAACGCGGCCTCCGGCCTTCCTCACCACGGCTGCGACTTGATCGACTTCCTCAGGCGTATCCGCCCAAAAGGAAATTCGCGTTTCGTTCGGCGTGTGGTTCGGGTCTTCCGTGATTCCAAAGAACTCGCGCTTGCCATCGCCGGGCACAGTGAAAACTGCCCCACTCTCGTCGCTTGTTTCGCGCGTGAATCCGATGGCCGGCAACACCCGCCCGTAGAATTCGTCCGCTAATTCCCGGTTCTTCACCCGGAGATCGATGTGATCGAAAAATCGCGTCTTCATTTCCGGCGACTCTAGTGAGCCAGCGCGCCTTCCATCAACCATCAACTCTCGACCATCAACCTCTTCCGCGATTCTCCCGCCGGATCATCAGCTTCAATCCGGACCACGTCTCATCCACGGCGCAGACCTTGACGTCGACGAAGCCAAGCGGCAGCGCGACAGCCCGGATGGTGTCTTCGGTGATGTCTGTGGCCACTTTCGCGGACTTCTTCGGCCACGAAACCCAGAGGATTCCAGTCTCCTCCAGTTTCATGCGCAAAGCAGAGAGCCTCCTCTCCAGTTCAGCCCGTTCCGTGACGAACAGATGCACGAAAGCCGGCGTCGGCGTCATTCGGTCGAGGAGGAGAACGCCTTCGGGCAAGCCGTGGAGTAGTTCCGCGTAACAGGCCGGGGCATTCAGCGCCACGATCCGTTCGTTAGGCCGAATCCCGAGTTTTCGGACGAGCGGTGTTCCTGAATATCCGGCCATCTTTGAAGGGTGATCGGCCATCGTCGACTTCTCTCCTCGTTTCGCTAAATTCAGCCGCCTTGCAACTTCAGAAGATTCTTCGCGCTCTACGCGGTCTTGCTCTTTGTGCGGTTGCTATCTCTTTTGCGGTGTCAGGTTGTGAGCGGCACACCGACGCCGTTTCCGGGACAATTGAAGTCGATGAAGTCCATGTCGCTCCGCGTGTCGGCGGTCGCGTGGAAAAGATTTTCGCGCGTGAAGGCGATCACCTCGAAGCGGGACAGATCGTTGTGCAGCTTGAGGCTTCTGAGCTGAAGGCGCGGCGCGATTATGTCGCCGCTCAACTGGCCGAGTTGGAGAAGGGGCCGCGCGTCGAGGAGATCGAAGCCGCAAAACAGGATTGGGAATCGCAGGCCGCGCAGCTCGAGTTTGCGCGGGCCGATTCGAAACGCGCGCAGGACCTCCTGAAAACGCACACCATTTCGCCCAGTGAAGCGCAGCGCTCCGGCGCAAACGCGAACGCAATCGAGAAGACTGCGGCCGCTGCCCGCCAGCGCTACGAGCTGCTGCGCGAAGGTACGCGACCGGAACGCCTGGCACAGGCGCGCGCGCAGCTGGAGGAAATCGACGCGCAAATGCGCGAAATGCAGATCGCCGCTCCATCCGATTCCGTGCTCGAAATTCTCAGCGTTAAAGTTGGTGATGTCCTGCCACCGAATCGCGAAGTCGCGACCCTGATCCTGCCGGATTACCTCTGGGTGCGCGTCTATGTTCCGGAACCGTGGCTCGGTTTCATCACGCTCGGCGGCGAGGTGCGCGCGCGCACCGATTCCTTTCACGACGAGGAATTCACCGGCAAAATCGAGCAAATCAATCGACA
>JACCTI010000415.1 GCA_013812515.1 Chthoniobacterales bacterium | reverse complement strand
TGAGCAAGGCGCACAGATCCGGCAACTGGAAACGCTCTACGACGAAGCCGTCTCGCTCGCTCGTGAAAATGTGCGTTTTCTTGCGCCCGCCGAGGTGCGGCGCGCGCGAACTTTCGCGGAACACGCGCCCGCGAAGTAGCCGGCTTCAGCCGCGCAGAAACGTTCCGGGGAATTTTTCGGAAAGTCTCTTGTCAAAGCGGCAAACCGCGCTTTGGTAGCGCGCAAGCGTCCCTTGTGTGGAGTGCGTGGTCTTCGCGGCCATTGGCTCGACAGGAAGCATCGGACTGCTGCCTTGCCACCCTTTTAACTGCATGCCGTTCCGTTTTCTGCTAATCCTGACAATCGCGTTCGGGTTCTTGGGCGGGTTTGGCGAGCCGCTCCTGGCGCAGGAAGCCGGGCGTACTTCGGGAGAGGATGCGGCGCTGACCGCGGAGCACGGGGGCGAAGAGCACCACCCGTTGCCTTTGAAACCGGCCGAGCTTTTCCACATCGGGAAGTTCACCGTCACAAACTCGATGATGGTGACTTGGTTTGTCGCGGCCGGTATCATTCTTATCGCGCAACTCGCGACCCGCAACATCAAGCCTGTGCCGACGGGGTTGCAGAATTTCTGGGAGTGGATGGTCGAGAGTCTCTACAATTTTCTGGAGAGCATGATCGGGAAGGATCTGGTGAAGAGAACGTTCTGGTTCTTCGCCACGATTTTCATTTTCATCCTTTGTCTGAACTGGTTCGGCCTGATTCCGGGAGTGGGCACGATCGGTTGGGGACACCGCGCGCCCGGCGGCTTCATGGTTACGACCCCGCTGCTTCGTGGTGCAAACGCGGACCTTAATCTCACCTTCGCGATGGCCTGCACTTTCTTCGCTTGCTGGGTCGTCTGGGCTATTCAGGCGAACGGTGTCGGTGGACTGATCATGCACCTTTTTGCGCCGAAAGGTGACACGAAAGGTGTGCTGAAGATTCTCATGATCTTCATCTTCTTCATCGTCGGCTGGCTTGAAATCGTCTCGATTCTCTTCCGCCCAATTTCGCTTAGTTTCCGGCTCTTCGGCAACGTCTACGCGGGCGAAATCATGTTGGAATC
Source organism: Chthoniobacterales bacterium (assembly GCA_013812515.1). GTDB lineage: Bacteria > Verrucomicrobiota > Verrucomicrobiia > Chthoniobacterales > UBA10450 > JACCTI01. Next base: position 9,334 of record JACCTI010000415.1, on the reverse strand, counting down.
CATGGCACGCGCGGGCGGTCAGTTCCTCGCCTGGTTGATCTCGATTCCGTTCTATTTCCTCGAAGTGCTCGTCGGCTTCGTGCAGGCGCTTGTCTTTATGCTTTTGACCGCGGTGTTCACCCTTCTGATTGCGTCCCACGATGGAGGACACGAAACGGCGCACCACTAGACCCTTTCGCCATATGACCGTGGTTCCCGCGGAGTGGCTGAGAAACAAACCAAACCAAATACTATGATGATACCAATATTGGCAGAAATCGGCGGAAGCATTCACGTGGGACTCGCGGCTCTCGGCGCTGCCATCGGCGTGGGTCTGATCGGAATGGGTGCGGCTTCCGCCGTCGGCCGGAACCCTGGCGCAGCGACGCCGATTCTTGTGCAGGCGATTCTCGCAATCGCCCTCGCGGAAGCCATCGTGTTCTACGCGCTCTTTCTTGTTAAGTAACCGGCGCCCGGTGGGCTGATTGCACGGACAAGTTCCTTATGAACATTCTCATCCTTGCTGCGCTAACGGACATCGCGCGCGATACGGGAGAGACTTTCGGATTTAACCTCTGGATGTTTCTCTCGCAGGTGATCAGCTTCGTGATTGTTGCGCTTCTCCTGCGCAAGTTCGCTTACAAACCGATCCTCGGAGTTCTTGAGGAACGCCGGCAGCGCATCGCGGAAGGCTTGCTCAATGCGGAGAAGATCAAGCAGCAGCTCGCGGAAGCCGAGCAGCGTCATGCCGAGATTCTGAACAAGGCGAATGCCGCGGCGCAGAAAATGATCGACGAAGCACGTGAAAGCGCCGGCCATCTCGCTGAACGCAAACAACAGGAGGCGATCGTCGCGGCCGAGCAGATCGTGGCGAAGGCGCGTGAGGCCAGCGCAATTGAGCATGAGCGCACCATGACGGAACTAAAGCGAGAGCTTGGTCGGTTGGTCATCGACACGACCACGAAAGTCACCGGGAAAGTTCTTACCTCCGACGATCAGCGTCGTTTGCAGGACGAAGCAGCGCGGCAAGTCGCGGCCTGAGTTTAGATCCCGATGAAGATCAACAAGGAGATCCGCCAGCAATCCCGCGGATTGTTGCGCTCCAGCTTCACAGATGGGCAGCTCGACGCTGGTCGCGTCACTGGACTCGTGAGATCGTTGATCGAGAAAAAGCCGCGCAATTACATCCAAGTTCTCGACGCTTATAAACGCCTGCTTCGATTGGAGGTCGAAAAGCGAACCGCGACGATTGAGAGCGCAACTGAGCTCAGTCAGGAGACTGGCACGGAGATCGTGGCGAATCTCATCCAGAAATATGGCGTCAGCCTCGACACCAGATTCATCGTCAACCAAGAGCTGCTCGGCGGAATGCGGATTCGGGTCGGGAGCGACGTTTGGGACAGCAGCGTGCGGAATCGGCTGCAGCGTCTTCAGCAGCAACTTTAACCTAATGGAGCGCAGGCCCCTGACTTGTGCCTAATGATAAATCCGCAAGCCAGAAACTTGCGCCAGACTATGAGCACCATCCTCGAAGAAATTGAAACGCAGATCGCGGGGCTGAAAACGTCCACGAGCAAAAGTAACGTCGGCGTTGTGCGCGACACCGGCGACGGCGTTGCCCGCATCGAGGGCCTGAGCGATGTCATGCTCAATGAGATGATCGAATTCTCGAGCGGCGTTTACGGCCTCGCTCTTAATCTCGAGGAGACGGAGGTCGGCGCGATTCTGCTTGGCGATACCACGCTCGTCAAGGAAGGGGACGAAGCGCGCACGACCGGCAAGCTTCTGCAGGTCCCGGTCGGCAAAGCGCTGCTCGGTCGCGTGGTGAACACGCTCGGTGAACCGCTCGACGGCAAGGGTCCGATCAAGGCCGAGGCAGCTTATCCCTTGGAGAAAATTGCGCCCGGGGTCATCAAACGTAAGGCTGTCACGCAGCCGGTGCAGACCGGGATCATGGCGATCGACGCGATGATTCCGATCGGTCGCGGCCAGCGCGAGTTGATTATTGGAGATCGTGCTACGGGCAAGTCCGCCGTCGCGATCGATACGATTATCAGTCAGGCCAAACAGAACAAAGCCGCCGAGGAAGGCCGGTTGCAGGATCACCGGCCGCTCTATTGCATCTACGTCGCGATCGGGCAGAAGAACTCGAATGTCGCGCGTGCGCTCGCCGTGTTCGAAGCGAACGGCGCGATGCCATATACCACGATCGTTTCCGCGCCGGCATCTGACACCGCGACGAACCAGTATCTTGCGCCATTCGCCGGGGCGGCGATGGGCGAGTGGTTCATGGATCACGGAATGGATGCGCTTATCATCTATGACGATCTTTCCAAGCACGCCGTCGCTTATCGGCAAGTCTCGTTAGTCTTGAAGCGCCCTTCAGGCCGCGAAGCTTATCCCGGCGACGTTTTCTATCTTCATTCGCGCCTGCTCGAGCGTAGCGCTCGTGTCACGGAAGAAGCAGGCGGCGGTTCCGTCACGGCGTTGCCGATCATCGAGACACAAGCGGGAGACGTGTCGGCATATATCCCGACGAACGTCATCTCAATTACGGACGGGCAGATTTACCTCGAGACCGATTTGTTTTACCAGGGCGTGCGCCCGGCTATCTCCGTCGGCCTGTCGGTCAGTCGCGTCGGTTCCGCCGCGCAGATCAAGGCCATCAAACAGGTCGCGGGCAAGATCAAGCTCGACCTCGCGCAGTTCCGCGAGCTCGCGGCGTTCGCCCAGTTCGGTTCCGATCTCGACGCCGGTACGAAAGCGCGGCTCGATCGCGGTTCGCGCATCGTCGAGTTGTTCAAGCAGACGCAGTACAACCCGATCTCCGTCGAGGAACAGGTCGCGGTTCTCTGGGCGATGCAGAACGGCTATCTCGATTCTGTGCCAGTGGAGAAGGTCAAGGCTTTTCAGGTGAAGCTCCAGGATTACCTCCGGATGCGGAAGGAAAGCATTCTGAAGTCGATCGTAACCAAGAAGGCAATCGACAAGGAACTCGAGACGGAGTTGGCCGCCGCGTTGGACGAGTTCAAGTCGACCTGGGAATGATTTCGTTGCTCGACGTTGAAGTAGCCATGCGATCGCCCGCTCTTCCTGAGCTGAAGAACGACATTCACCTGGTCCGTGCTGAGCGCGTCATGTTGGACTCGGCCTTGGCTGAGATCTATGGCGTTTCAACGAAACGGCTGAACGAGCAATTGCGGCGCAACAAGGCGCGGTTCCCTCGGGATTTTGCCTTCCAACTGACGAGCGGCGAGTTCGAAAACTTGAGGTCGCAAATTGCGACCTCAAGTTACGGCGGCCGACGATACTCGCCTTGGGTTTTCACGGAACATGGCGCAATCATGCTCGCGGCCGTCCTCAACAGCGATATTGCTGTCGAGGCCAGTGTTCGGGTGGTGCGCGCGTTTGTTCAGATGCGCGAGCTGGTCTCCGCGAATTCGACGCTGGCGCGGAAACTGGCGGAACTGGAAGCCAAATCAGACCGCCACGACAAGGCGATTGCGCATCTCTTTCAGGCAATCCGGAGTCTGATCGAACCGGCCGCAGTGGAGAAACCGGAGATTGGCTTTCACGTGAAAGAAAACGCCTCGGGATATCGCGTGCGGAGAAAAGTCTAACGAATGGCCAATACGCAAGACATACGGCGCCGGATCAAATCGATCCGCAACACGGCGCAAATCACCAAGGCGATGCAAATGGTCGCGGCGTCGAAGATGCGCAAGGCACAGCAGCATGCGCTGGCGGGTCGGTCCTATGCCAGCCTGATGAATCGCGTCCTCGTGTCGCTGCAACAACGCACGGACCCGAAGCTTCATCCGCTGCTTCAGGTCCGCGAAGTGAAGAAGGAGTTGGTCATTGTCCTCAGCACGGACAAAGGCCTGGCGGGCGCGTTGAACACGAATCTTTTTCGTGAGACGACGAACTTTGACGCCGCCAAATCTGTCTACATTGTGGTCGGTCGGAAGGCGCGGCAATTTCTCTCCCGCACGCGTCGCGAGATTCTGGCCGACTTCGAATTGAAAGACGCGCCGTCCTTTCCTGAAACCAAAGTCGTGGCGCAATTCGCGACCGAGCGCTTTCTCAGCGGCGAAGTTGATCGTGTTTCCGTGCTCTACACGCACTTCGTTAACACGATCAACCAGAAGCCACTCGTGCAGAGACTTCTGCCCATTTCAGACTTCGACGTCATGGGAGCGGAAGGCCAAAACAGCAACCATGTGAGCAGCGACCCGATGGGCGGGTACATTTTCGAGCCGACTGCTGAGGCCGTCCTCGATGTGATTTTGCCTTATTATCTGCAATACGAAGTCTTTCAGATGATCCTCGATGCCCGCGCTTCCGAGCACAGCGCGCGCATGGTCGCGATGAAGAACGCGACCGATAACGCCAAGCAATTTATCAAGGATCTGACGCTCGAGTATAACAAGATGCGCCAGGCCAGCATCACCACCGAACTTCTCGAAATTTCGACCGCGCAGATGGCGGTCGGCGGCTAATTCGGGTCGAACAGCGGCCGCGGCGCTAAAAACGTCGAGGAAGGTGTTGAAGCGGAGGTAAGTGGAACCGCGCGCTGTGCATGTGGGATTCCGCTACGTCTGAGAGTCGTACTCCGTTCGCTGCCCCCATTGCTGTGCATGCCTCCTGCTCGCGAGCCGCCCTCCCCGGAGCTGCCCGCCCTCTCTTCGCATGCCTCACCCAGAGCCTGCGCCACGACGATTCAAGCGGCTGACGCCAAGGGGCGCGATTGGGCTGGTGCAATCGCGGCATCGACGAAGCCTAACGAGATGTCGCTGCCTGCTGTGCTTGCAAGTTTAAAGGATCGGTTGTCCGGCATATGCAAACAAATTCAGCATATCGGAGGAACGAGCGTGGCAGGGGAGGCGCTGCGGCGTGCGACGCAAGTGAGGTATTCAGTCCTGACACGCGCTTTCGGACAGCGCAGCGTGCAGTCCCTACCTACGCGAGAACCCATTCCGCCCAACGTTGAGTCTCAGCTCAGCTTCAACCCCGATTAAACCAAATCGCCGTCTGTGACCTCGCGCAGCGCACGCTGGAGCTGCGGGAAATCAATTGGCTTGGTGAGATGTGTGCTGAATCCTGCCTGCCGCGAACGCGCGATGTCTTCTTCCATCCCGTAACCGCTCAAAGCAATGCCGCGCAAGGTATGCCGCGCGCGCAGGATTTCCATCAGCTCATTGCCGGTGCCATCCGGCAGGCCGAGATCCGAGATCACGAGATCGAATTCACCCTTGCCCGCTGCCACCAGTGCCTCTGAGAGATTGCTCGCGGTAACGACGCTGTGGCCGGCCCGCGTCAGCAACCGGGACAAAACCTGAAGGGTTGACTCGTGGTCCTCCACCACCAGCAGCCGGAGACCAGGCCTCGTGCGAGAAGACGCACTTGAGGGCTCCATGCCCGGTGGGTGTCCCGCGCGGGAAAGTGTTGATGCACTCGTTAGGCCAGTCGGCGCCTGAGTTGCACCAGGCAGCTCTACTGTGAATGTCGCGCCGCAATTTCGTCCGGCGCTCCCCGCGCTGATGCTGCCTCCATGGAGATCGGCAATCGCGCGCGCGATTGCGAGTCCGAGTCCCATTCCGCCAAAGCGATGTTCGCCGCTATTCTCAGCCTGCTCGAAAGGGAGAAAGATTTTCTCCAGCGCATCGTGCTCAATTCCAATCCCGGAATCCTCCACCTCGATGCGCAACTGGCCATCGTCATCGCTCGTCCGAATCAAAATGCGGCCGCCGCGCGGCGTAAACTTCACCGAGTTGCGCAGAAGATTCCAGACGAGCTGCTGGAAGCGCGCTGGATCTGCTCGCAACCCGCTGCGGACCGCCCCAAATTCGCGCTGCAGCGAAATGCCTTTGGCCGTTGCGTCGTCACGCACGATCTCGAGCGCGAGACCAATGAGCGAGTGTGCATCGCAAAGCTCGGCCCGGAGGTGCAGCTCGCCGCGGGCGATCCGGGTCAGGTCGAGCAAGTCGTCGATCAAGCGCGCTTCGAGCGCGACGTTGCGCTCGATCATGCCAAGCTGGTCGCGTGCATCCGCCGGCAGACGCTCGTCTTCGCGCAAAGCCGCAGCTGACATCAACACCGGCATGAGAGGCGTGCGCAGCTCGTGCGAAAGCGCGGCCAGGAAAGCGTCCTTCGCGCGGCTGGCTCGTTCGGCCTCGTCTTGCGCACTCTTCAATTCGTGGATGTCTGTATTGGTCCCAAACCACTTCACAATGCGCCCTTCGCCATCACGCATGGCCTGGGCGCGCACGAGGAAATAGCGATACGCTCCGTCACCTCGCCGCAGGCGAAACTCCGCTTCATACGGCTCGCCGGTCTGAAGTGATTTCTGCCACAAGCGCGCGGTCCCCGCAAGGTCGTCGGGGTGAACGAATCCCGTCCAAGCGTTCCCGAGGACAGCGTCGGCGGAGTCCGTCCCGAAATACTCGGCGCACTGCTGATTGGCGTAATCGAGTTCGCCGCTCAGTGTCGCGGTCCAAACCTGGAGCTGCACCACTTCACCCAGCACCCGGAACCGCTCGGCTGATTCCGCCACGAGGCGCGCGGCGGTTTCCGCCTCCTCGCTGGCCCTGCGCAACGCAACCTCCGCGCGTTTGCGATCCGTGATGTCGCGCACGAACCGCGCGAAGAGCGGCGGTTCCGTGCCCGGGATGTGCATGATGGAAATTTCCGATGGGAACTCGGAGCCGTCGCTCCGCAACGCTGGAACTTCGTAGCGCGCACCAAGCACACTCGCATCCCGCGTCGCCACGTATTCCGCCAACTCATTTCGATGTTTCTCACGCAAACGCAGCGGGAAAATCGTTTCGCCCAACAGTTGCCCGATGACCTGCTCACGCGCGAGTCCAAAAATTTGTTCGGCGGCACTGTTCCAATCGAGGATCCGGCCCTCGTGATTCATGAGAATGAATCCATCGAGCGAGGTCTCGAGGATGGCTCCCTTCAGCGTCTGTGCGGCGAGGAGGACCGCATCGGCTTTCGCCCGCTCGATGATTGCCCAACAGCGCTCGACCACCTCTTCGATCAGCGCGATTTCCTCCTCCGCCCAGTCGCGCGGGCTGGTTTGATGCACCGCCATCATGGCGCGGAGACGACCGTCCTTTGCCAGCGGACAGCAGACCACCGCCTTAATGTTGATCGCGTTGAACATCTCGGCGCCGGCGCCCGCGGCCAGTTCGGCGTCCACGTCGCGAATCACAAGTGTCCGCCCAGCCATCAGATCGGAAACGGCGCGTGGTCCGAAGAGCGCGAGGTGATACTCGCCCACCGTGCTGGCGCAGCCGTCCGTGTAATCCTGTCGGATCGTGAACTGATCGCCGTCCGCTTCGACATCTGCGTAGGCACAGCGCGAGGCGCGCAGATGCTGTCCGAGCAAACGCGCGACAGTCGCCATAATCTCCTCCGGGTTTGCCAAGGCGCGCGTGCGGTCGCCGATCTCGTTTAGAAATCGGAAGCGCTCCTCACTTTGCCGGATCGCGGCCTGCGCTTGCCGCATCAGACTGACGTCATGCGCGATCACCGCGATGACACGCGGCTCGGAGGAGCTCTCCTTGCGCGCCGCGGTGACCACGATGTCGAGAACAGCCTTCGATGTGTCTGATCGGGTGACTGTTTGTTCCGCGCGCTGCAATGGCTCGCCTGCAAATGCCGCTTGCAGGAGAGGCAAAATGCCGGCGAGGCGTCGCTCGATTTCGGGGTCGCTCCACGCGCGGCCGATCGCTTCTTGTGCGCGCAATTCGAAGAGACGCTCCGCTTCCGGATTCCAGGCGATCACCTGCTCCTGATCGCCAAAGCAAATCACCGCGTCGAAGCTGTAGGGCAGATATTGCATCGTTTCGACGGTTGCTCGCGGAATTTCGGAGTTGTTCCGAACGCCGAGTAGACGCCGTTTCGCCCCGCGTCTCCAGCAAAAGTATTGAGGAACTTTACTCGACCGCGGCGCGGGCAGCATCGGCCGGGAGAGCGGGCGACGCCGGCAGAAACGGCGCGAATACCTCCAGCGAACTCGCCGGGATCGTCGCCACCACTTGTGTGAATTCGTGCTCGTAGCGAACGTCGCGGACGGCACCGTCGCGATTTAACCGGGCGAGCAGATCGGCCCGCGCCACGGGCAGGCGCAGGTCCACGGTGATGGTCCCACGCACGACGAATTCCCCAATGCGCTCGATCAGATCAGTCATCCCTTCCCCGGTTTGCACCGAGACGAAAACCGCCTCAGGGAAATGGCGGCGCAACGCCGCGACGGCATATGGATCGGTCACCTTATCGATCTTGTTGAACACAATGAGCATCTGCTTCGTGTCGGCCCCGAGATCCGCCAGCACGCGCATGGTGGTGTTGTAGAATTCCATCACCTGATCCTGCGAAGCATCGAGGACGTGGATGAGGAAATCGGAGAGCGCGGCTTCCTCGAGTGTCGCGTTGAAAGCTTCGACGAGTTGGTGCGGAAGCTTGCGCACGAACCCAACCGTGTCAGTCAGGAGGAGAGGCTGCTTGTTTGGCAACGCGATCTTGCGCGTGGTCGTATCGAGCGTCGCGAAGAGCTTGTTTTCGACGAAGACCTCCGCGCCTGTCAATCGACGCAGGAGCGAAGATTTGCCTACGTTCGTGTAGCCGACGATGGCGGCGTTCGGAACCGGCGCGCGCTTGCGATCTTTCCGTTGCGTAGCCCGCGCGCTACGGACCTGTTCAAGCTCGCGTTTCAGCCGGTCGATCTGCAAACGGATCTTGCGTTTGTCCTGCTCGAGCTGGCTTTCGCCTTCGCCCTTGGCACCGATGCCGCCGCCCTGCTGACCAAGGTGACTCCACGCGCGCGTCAGGCGCGGCAGTGAATATTGCATGCGCGCCAGATCCACCTGGATGCGCGCCTCACGGGTTTGCGCACGGGCGCCGAAAATATCCAGGATGATCTCCTGCCGATCGGCCACCGTCATGCCGGCCAGCTCTTCCCAATTGCGCTGCTGGGATGGCGTCAGCTCATTGTCGAAGATGATGACGTCGCACTGGTGCTCTTTCGCGAAATCGATCAGCTCGTGCGCCTTTCCCGAACCGATGAGATAACGCGCATGTTGTTCGCGATAATGCACCAGCTTCCGCTCGACAACCGGAATGCCGAGCGTGTCGACCAGCTCTTCCAACTCCTCAAACAGGCTTTGCGCTTCAATTTTCTTGCTCGCATCCAGATACGCCCCGACGAGCAGCGCCCGTTCGGTCATTTTCTCGCGTCTTTTGATCTCAAACATCCGGCCGCAATATAGCAGCGAAACCAATTGCTTCCTGCGCGCTTGCGCTGCTCGACGCCGGCTTGCGAAGAAACTCTTGGCATGTCCAGTTCACT
>JACCTI010000396.1 GCA_013812515.1 Chthoniobacterales bacterium | reverse complement strand
GCTTGAGCTGGTGTCGAGTGGCGAAAAGTGGGGACGCGGTCCGGCGAAGGACATTCATTCGTCGCTCAAGGCAATGGTGGACAGCCCAGCGTGGCATTTGGTCAAGGCGCTGAACACGCTCGTCTCTGAGGATGGAAACGAGATTGCGATCGACGGGTATGCGAAGCCGCGGCCGATCACGGCGGAGGAGAAAAAGATGATCGCCGATGCGTCGAAGGTGCGGAGCGAAGCGCAGGCGAAGAAGCAGCTGAGCGTCCAGCATTGGATCGGTGACTTGCCGTGGGAAGAAGCAAACGTTCGGTTGGAATCGCAGCCCACAGCGAACATCGAAGGTTTGGTGGGCGGTTACACCGGGCCTGGTGGCAAAACAGTGTTGCCGCACAAAGCCGTCGCGAAAATGGATTTCCGGCTCGTGCCCGACATGAAAGCGGCGGACGTGGTGCCGGCAATCACAGCGCATCTCGCGAAGCGCGGCTTCGGCGATATTGAAGTGAACATGAGCGGGGGCTACGACCCGACGCAGACCGCCGCGAGCGCGCCGTTGATCCAGGCGCAGATCTCAGTGCTAAAGCGCGCCGGCGTCGATCCGGTGATGTGGCCGCGCAGTGCCGGGTCGTATCCAGGCTTCGTCTTCACCGGCGAGCCGTTGAAGCTGGCGTCAGGACATTTCGGTCTCGGCCATGGCAGCGGGGCGCACGCGCCGGATGAGTATTACGTCATCGAATCGACCAATCCGAAAATTCAGGGCTACGACGGGGCGGTCATGTCGTTCGTCGAGTATTTGTACGAGCTCGGGAAGTAGGTTGCCCTAACGAATGGATCGACAGGCGAGACGCCCGTCGGCCGCACAGGCTGGAAGCCTGTGTTCCATCGCGGCGGCGCGGTGATGTCGGTTGTTGAGTACCTCTACGAGCTCGGGAAGTAAAAGGTTGCCCGCAAGCACGGTTGTGAAACACCGTCGGGCGAAGGTAACAACCTCGTTACCTTTGGTTCCTTGGCATGCGAGTCCATTCGGAATGGAGTGCAGCTCGTATGAAAAACCATTGGGTCTTGTCGGCGCGCGGCTTTGGAGGAGTTATTTTTTGTGGCTTGGTGTCGTTGGGCTTGGCCGCTCAAGCCTGGGCGCAGTCGGCGACGTTTACAGCGCAGGCTTATCCGCTCGTCGGCAACACCCACATCGCCGCAGACTTCAATGGCGACGGGAAGCCCGACCTCGCCGGCAGCGGCCTGCAGGCAGCTTCGGTCATGCTCAACAACGGCAACGGGACTTTCGGCCCTAAGACCGATTACCCGGTCGGCGATTACACTCAGGATGTCGCCGCGGGTGATTTCAACGGCGATGGGAAGATGGACCTCGTGATCACGATCCAGAGCCCGCAGCAAAGTCTGGCTTTCCTCCCCGGCACCGGCACCGGCAATTTCCGCGCGCCGACGTTCTTCCCAAACGCTTCCGGCTTTGACTCACCACAGGTGCTCGCGAGCGACATCAATAACGACGCCAAACTCGATGTCGTGATCATGCACGGGATTGATTGCTTTACCGCCCCATGCCGGCCTTCGCGCATTGTCACGGTCATGCTCGGCAATGGCGACGGCACATTTCAACCGGCGCGCGACATCGACGTGAACACTTTCCCGCATTCGATGGCGCTGGGTGATTTCAACCGTGATGGCATCAAAGACCTGGCGGTCGGCGGCGAAAACACGGAGCTCTCGATTCTGCTCGGCACAGGCAATGGGAACTTCGTGCTCCAGTCGGTGATGCTGCTCGTGCCGGGCGGCGACCTCTTCTCCGCCTGCAACGACGTCGACGTAGCCGATTTCAATCGTGACGGTATCCAGGACATCATTGTGCCGCTCGGCAATGGCGAGGGCAACGCGATCGTGCTTGGCAACGCCGACGGCAGCTTCCGGGCCGGCGTCCGTAATCAGGAGGATGCCGTGTCGGCGCCAAATAGCATTGCGGTAGGTGATTACAACCGCGATGGCTTCCTCGACGTGGCGCGCGGGATGGGCGACGGCACCCGCGGGCTCATGCAGATCATGCACGGGAACGGCGATGGCACTTTCCGGCCGCTCGTCCGTTACCTGGTGCCGGCTGCTCTTTCCAGCCAGGGCGGCGGCTGGATCATTGCGGCCGACTTCAACGGCGACAGTAAGCCGGACATCTCGCTGCAGGTGAGGGGCAATAATGTTGCAACCGATGTTCTGCTCAACACAAGCGGCGCAGCGGTCCCGCCAACTGCGCCGACGGTCTCAGCTCTCGCGCTGAATCCGACCTCAGTCACAGGCGGGAGCTCAGCGACCGGCACGGTGACTTTGAGCGCGGCTACGCAGAGCGCGACAACAGTTCAGTTGGCCAGCAACAGCGCGTCCGCATCGGTCGCGGCCAGCGTGACAGTCGCAGCCGGCGCGACGAAGGCGAGCTTCTCGATCACGACGAAGCAGGTAACCTCCACGACTTCGGCGCAGATCACAGCGACTGCGAATGGCACGTCACGTGTCGCGACGCTCACGATCAATTCGACATCTACCGCGGCAGATATTGTTTCGATTACCCGCGCTGAATACGAGCGAGCGAAAGCCAGTCTCCGTGTCGAAGCGACGAGCTCACGCAGCACCGCCACGATGCAGGTGTTCGTAACGTCAACCGGTCAGCTCATCGGCACATTGACGAACAACGGCGGCGGCAAGTTCAGCGGGCAGTTCGCGTGGTCAGTCAATCCGCAGAACATCACAATCCGCAGCAGTTTCGGTGGCCAGAAGAGCAGCTCTGTCACGGCAAAGTGAGCTGCAATCTGGGAAAGGATTACGGCAGCGCACTGAAGTCAACTACCTCTACGAACTGGCGAGATAGCGCAGGAAACAGACAAGGGGCTCGACGACCGGTCCGTTCTTTGAAAGGGCGACGCCCAGTGTTCCGCGGGGCGTGCGGCCTATTCGAATCGGGGGAATCAGCCCACACGGTCATAATGTTCGGATGGGAGGCCGCCCAGGCTTGCGCCTGCCGCCGGCTTCGAAATAGCGATCGATGACGATCACTTTGCGAAAATCGCTGAAATTGCCAGCCGTTTACTGGCAACTGTTTCAGCACGACGGCGACGCAGCTGCTTGTGCGCGAATTTACATCCAGTTTGTGCGCGCTTTCGCGCAGACACCCTGGAGGCCTGTGTTCCGGCGAGGAAGCCGAAGATCCAGGGCTATGACGGGCCGGTTCGCGAAGTAACGTAGGGAACGGTCAGACAGGCGAGACTCCGAAAGTTTTTCGCAAGCAGGCGCCCGTCTGCCGGCACAGGCCGGAGGCCGGTGTTCCGTGGAGTTTGCCGCTTATTCCGGTTCGGAGGGCGTTGTCTCAGCCGAATCGGGCGAATCGACCCACACCGTCATAAAGTGCGGATGAGACTCCGCCCAGGCCTGCGCTTGACGGCTGCTT
>JACCTI010000391.1 GCA_013812515.1 Chthoniobacterales bacterium | reverse complement strand
TCATGGCGGCGGAGCAACTCCAGCGTGAAGGGATCAAGTGCAACATGACGCTGCTCTTCTCGCTCGCGCAGGCGGCGCGTTGCGCGGAAGCAAAGGCGCAACTGATCTCGCCGTTCGTGGGTCGAATCTATGATTGGTTCAAGGCCGCGAACAAGCGCGACTACGTGGGCGCGGAGGATCCCGGGGTGCAGTCGGTGCAGGAAATCTACACCTATTACAAGAAGTTCGGTTACGATACCGAGGTGATGGGAGCGAGCTTCCGGAACGTCGGAGAAATCATCGAGCTCGCCGGCTGCGATCTCCTGACGATTAGTCCCGAGCTGATGGGTAAGCTGGCGGAATCTGAAGAGCGGCTGCAGCGAAAGTTAGATCCCGCAAAGGCGAAACAAGCCGATGTGACACGCGTGCCAACAGATGAGAAGTCGTTTCGTTACCTGCTGAATGACGACGCGATGGCCACAGAAAAGACGGCGGAAGGTATTCGCAAATTCGCGGCCGATATTGTGAAACTGGAGAAGTACGTCGCGGGTAAGTTGTAGGCGGGCGCTGACCGCAGCGTCGGCGTCCGGCGTCAGCGCCGCCGGGCATAGCGGGTGATGTTCAACGTCGTCCTGGTCGAGCCGGAGATTCCTCCGAATACCGGTAACATCGGGCGACTTTGTCTCGCGACCGGATCAACGCTCCATCTCGTTGAACCGCTCGGGTTCGAGATCAATGATCGCCAGTTGCAACGCGCCGGCCTGGATTACTGGAAGGAAGTCGACGTGCGGATTTGGGCTTCGTTTTCCGAGCTGCGGGCGGCGCAAGCAGCGGACGCGCACTATTTCTTTCTCACCACAAAGACAAAACGCCCATACTTTGCGGAACGCTTTAAACCGGGCGACTTCCTGGTTTTCGGGCGCGAAACAAAAGGTCTGCCGGAATCGCTTCTCCAGACGAACGTCGAACGCCTGCTCACGATTCCGATGCGAAGTACGCGCAGTCTCAATCTGTCCACCGCCGTCGCGATTGTTCTCTTCGAGGCGGTTCGGCAGAACGCAACGCTGAACTTGTGAGCCGCCTGGCGCACGCGCAACTACTTCGCCGTGTCGGGGTTGAACGAACCAGACGCCGGCCGGGACCGATCTCCCTGGCTACAGTGCTTCCCACGTATGAAATGCATAGCTTTGTTCGTTTTCGCCGTTTCCGCGATGATGCACGTTGCTCTCGCGCAGGATAACCAACCTCCCAGACAGCCTCCGCGCTCCAACCGTGTGGCGGCCCCGAGGCCGCAGCCTCGCAACGCGGACCAGCCTCGGCAGTTGCCTTCGCGGCCGCAGTTCCAACGGCCTCCAACCTCGGCGGGCCTATCCTCTGGTCCTCTCGTCAATTCCAACCTCAGGAATGACGGGAGACGAAATAACTCCGTTATCCCGCCGGCGATAAATGTGCCGCAAATACCGCCCGTCACCGCGCCGAACACTCCGCGCACTGCTAACGTGCAGCCCCAGCCGCGGATCTCTGCACCTAATACTTCCCCCGTGATCTCCAGGCCGACTGTCCAGCAAGGCGATGCCGACACCGGGAGCATTCGGAATGGCAGTGAAGATCGGCGCCGGAGAAACGACGGCAATTGGTCCGGCAACGACAATGAGTCGGGGCGCTCGCGGAACGGCCATTCTGATGGCGACGGAAATCGCCATTGGCGGGACGGCGATGGGAACAACAATTGGAGCGACCGGGGTGACAGCTGGCGGCGCCGACATGGCCATTGGGATCGATGCGATCACAATCGCAACTGGTATCTCAGCAACTTCGCGCGCTTCGCCTTTTTCGGCGGCGGCTACTACTACCTGAACAGCGGCTACTGGTATCCGGCTTATGGCTATGACCCGTACTTCAGCACCTACAGTTATGATGCGCCGATCTATGCCTACAACGACCAGGCTCCCGGCCAGGTTATCGCGAACGTCCAGGCGGAGCTGGAGCGCCGCGGTTACGACACCGGCGGCGTGGACGGAACTTACGGACCGACCACCCGACGCGCTCTGCTGCGTTATCAAAGTGACAACGGCTTACCCGTAACGGGCGAGATCGACCAGGAGACCTTAGACGCTCTCGGGCTACAGTAGAAAAGGTATTCAACACGAGGCCGCATGCTGGACGCCGTCCACATGCGGCTTTTTGCTGCCCAGTCGCAGATTGCGGAGGAAGCTCTTTTCGCGATGCTGTGCGCCAAATGAGTTCCTCGCAACTTGTCGCGCGCGATCTACGCCGATCCTTCAAGATCGGGCCGCGTAAGATCGATGTGCTGCGCGGGATCTCGTTGGATGTGGACGAAGGCGAAGCCGTTTTTCTTTGCGGCGCCTCGGGGGCTGGAAAGACGACGCTGCTTTACACTCTGGCCGGACTCGAGCGACCCGAAGCAGGGACGGTGGACTTTGAAGGATGCAGGCTTTACGAAGGGAGCGTGGCCTCGCAAGCCAGGCTGCGGAACGAGAAGATGGGGTTTGTTTTCCAAGGTTACTTCCTGCTCCCGGAATTGAGCGCCCTGGAGAATGTCACATTGCCCGGAATGATCGGCGGCCGGCCGGAGAAAGGTTTGGCCGAAGCAAGCTTGCGCGATGTGGGATTGGCGGAGCGGATGCATCACCTTCCGGCTGAACTCTCCGGGGGCGAACAGCAACGCGTAGCGATCGCGCGTGCCTTAACGAACGACCCGGACATCATCTTTGCGGACGAGCCGACAGGGAACTTGGATTCAAAAACCGGCGATACGATCATTGATCTGCTGCTGGCGCTGGCTCGCGATCGGAAGAAGACGTTGCTCGTCGTGACGCACGACAATCGCCTTGCTGCACGGGGGGATCGTGAGCTGCGCATCGTCGATGGCGTGCTGGCATAAGTGCCTTTAGGCGCGGGCGACATTCCGTTGCGGTGGCGAGCGCCGCTTCCTAAACCGACGCTTTCTATTCAATCGGCCGCAAACTAATCTCCCTGCGATGTCTCTCAACATCGACCTCCACACCCATACGTTCTTCTCGGGCGATGGTGTCTCAAGCCCGGAGGAGAATATCGCCACGGCGCGCAAGAAAGGTCTGCACGGATTGGCCGTTACCGATCACAACACTTGCGACGCCGTCACCTACTTGCGAGACCAAGGGCTCATGCGCGAAGATGGGCTGCCGGTCGATGGCTTCCTCCTCATTCCCGGCCAGGAAGTCACGACCGAGGAAGGCCACCTGCTTTGCATCGGCACAACGCTTCCTGACCTGAAAGGACGACCCGCGCGCGAAGTTTGCGAGATCATCCACGAACGCGGCGGTCTCGCGATTCCTCCGCATCCCTATGATCTCTTCCGCGCCGGGATCCGCTTCCCGACGCTCGAGACTTTGCCGATTGACGCGCTCGAAGTCTTCAACGCCGCGACAACGTTGCGCCGCTACAATCGCTATGCGTTTCGCTACGCGCAGCTCCGTGGCCTGCCGATGACCGCCGCGAGTGATGCACACCATTCCGAGGCGCTCGGAACTGCTTACACGATCCTAGACACGGAGGATTTCTCGGTGAAGGGAGTGCTCGCGCAGATCTGCAAGAGCAACGAATTAAGCCAGCATTACCTCACGCCCAAAGACAGCATGCGTAAGACCTGGAACAATTGGATGCGACTGCGTCGGCGTCGGAAGTTGCCGGC
>JACCTI010000373.1 GCA_013812515.1 Chthoniobacterales bacterium | reverse complement strand
TTCTTCATCGGCTTCACGTTTAGCTGCACTCGGGCGTCGTGGATGTTCCTCCAGCTGAATTCATCCATAAATCCGTACTTCTCGTGATTGGATGGAAAGAGGTTTTGGAATGACTGTGATTTGCCGTCGTTCGGATTGTGGTCGCCCGAGGCGAAGTCGTATTCCAGCCCCAAGCGAGGGCTCCACGGCATTTGCTTGGCCGTGTAGCCGCCCGAGATATGAGTTGCAAACGCCGAGAGATCGAAGCGCGGCGAACTCCGCGTGCTCTGGAATACATCGCCATTCTCATAGGCGGCCTCGAAGTTGTAATCCCAACCATTGAGCGCGTCGGCTTTCGATTTGACTCGGGCACCGAAGGTCGCAAAACGGGCCGCCGGTCCGTTCCAAGTGCCCTCCGGATCGACTCGGTTGGTCGGGTCGAAATCAGGCTGATCGTCTTCCTTATCGCGGTAGAAGAAATAGAGATCGCTCGTCTGTTTTGGAACCAGGTCGGTGGACAAATAGATTCCGCCGAAGTTGTCGGCCGCGTCGCTTTCGTTGAACGCGTGGCGTTCGATCACCACCGGTCGCGCGAAGAATGGCTCGATCCAGAAATGCGGTTGTTCGAAACGCAGACGGACCGCATCGAAGGTGCGGCCGAAGTTGCCCCATCTGGAATCACCCACGAGACGGTTGTCGCCGTAGCTGATCGCCTGTCGACCGACCGTGAGCAGTAAAGGGAAGCGCTTCACGTCGCCGAGTTGCACATAGAGTTGCCGCAGATCGAAAATGTCATCGCCTTCCGCACTGCGGACTCCGGGGATGTTCGCGCGATCGGAGAACGCTTCGCGCGAGTCTTGCGTCTGCGCATAGAATTTGAACCAGGAGACTGGTTTCAGCGCCAGCCCCAGGCGAAATCGATTCAGGAGCCATGCGTCGTCGTTGTCGTCTTGAACGGAGGAATCGAAATCCCGGTTGTTTTCGCGAATCTCCCCGCGAACGCGTTCTTCGATGTCGAAGATCAAACGGTCCTCCCAGAAGCTGAGCGGATTGGTTTCCTTCTTCTCGATTTTGGCTTCCTTGGGAGGCGCTGTGTCGCCCGCGCATACGGAGCGGGCGAAAATGCAGACACCGATCACAGCCGCAGGTGTGATGATGCGTGGAATAGATACAAGCATGAGGTTTGTTTTCTCGGAACGAACCTCCGGGAGTCCGGTTGGTGCGAATCATGGGATTGCTAGTCTCCAGATGTCTGGTGGACGGATGAATTTAAGTTTCGCGAGAGTCTTTCTGCTCGTGCGAAACGCGCGTCTTTTCGGTTCGTTCGATTTGCGTGACTTTCGAATCGTGCACGACGCCGAAGCGCAGACTCGAAACTTTCTCGCGGACAAGATCGAGCCAATCGGTTGCCGGCTGGGAGTTATGTTGCGGCATGGCGTTTCCTTTCTTTTGCAAAGACGTTTGTTTGGCCCGGACCAGGGCCCACCAATGTCTCCTGGAGAATTGCGGTCAGCGGCAAGGAACGACTCGCGAAAGGAGGCGCTACTTTGTCGCGACGCAATTTCCGGAGCGTGATGTCGACGATCACGTCCAGGCTGTAACGATCGAGAATCTTCGCGATGGCGTTCCGCACATCGACCATGAGCATACGGAGCCCACAGTGCGCTTCGTCCGGGCAGGTGCAGCGCGCGTACGCCGTTTGGCTGACACAAGGAATCGGCGCGAGCGGACCGTCGATCAGACGAATGACGGCGCCGAATTTGATCCGGTGCATCGGTTTGCCTAACGAATAGCCTCCCAGCTTGCCGCGTTTGCTCTCGACGTAACCGGCTGACCTCAGTTGCGTAAAAATCTGCTCCAAGAATTTCACCGGCAGTTTTTCTTTCGCCGCCAGTTCGCTGATCTGAAGGATCGGGCGTCCCAGCTCCGCCGCGATCCCCAGATCGATCAAAGCCCGAAGTGCGTATTCGCCGCGCTTGGAAAGCTTCATCTTTGATCCAAAAAGAGTCTCTTACGCGGCGGAGCTAAGCGCGCCCCGGCGCGCTGCGGCACCCGCTCGCAGCATTCGGAACACGGTCCTGGAGGAGAACCTCGACGGCGCGCACGGTTCGTTCACGACGCGAAAGCCGTTCCCGGCTTCAAGCCGACCGGGGCACGACGAAGCATGAAATAGCAGTCAACGAGCCATACTGCCGCGCGCGTGAGGAGATGGTCCAATTTTCCCTATCGCTTCTCGACTGTCTGTCGCCAGGCGAGAAGTCGGAGAAACGTTCCGGGTGAGAAGTCCGTTCAGCTTTTGCTGTTGTTGAGGCTGAATACTGAGGGTTGGCTCCAGCGAG
>JACCTI010000326.1 GCA_013812515.1 Chthoniobacterales bacterium | reverse complement strand
GCGACCGTTCGCATTGTTTCCTCCTATTTTTACCAGAAGAACCGCGCGGCCCTGACGACCGAGATCAACGCCTTCCTCGCGGCGGCGCAGGACGCGGCCATCCCAGCCGAAATTCTGCAGTGGATCGGAATCGAATATTACAACGAGAAGAACTACGCCGCGGCGGAGAAGTATCTCACTCTGCTCGGAAACGGCGATCTCACGAATGTGAAGCCCGATTTCTGGTTTTACCTCGCCGATTCGCAAACCAAGGCGGGCAAGTTCGCCGCGGCCGAGGTCTCTTACGAAAAATATCTGCAAACGTCTAACGACCCCGCGGCCAAGGTGAAGACGTTGCTCGCACTGGGCGCGACCAAGATCGCGACGCACAAAGCCGACGAAGCGCAGAAAATTGCGGATGAAATTATGGGCCTGCAGCCGGAAGGCCGCGTCAATGCGGAAGCGCGTCTGCTCGCCGGCGAAGTGCAGCTGGAGCGCGGACGCTTTGAAGATGCGGGCAAAGCGTTCATGAGTGTCGCGTTGCTCTATGATGATCCAACGATCACGCCGCGCGCTTTGCAGAAAGCGGCCGGCGCTTACGAGAAGGCTGGCAAGAAAGCGGAAGCCGATCGCGCCACCGAACAACTGCGCGCGAAGTATCCGGAGTTTGCCGGCGGCTGATGGCACTTCTGTAGCGGCGGTCTATGACGGCCGATTTCCCGGCCTGGCAATCGTAGATCGCCGCTAGACAATGCCGTTGTCGCTGCCGAGTGGTTTTAATTGATCGCAAGCGGCAGTTCTATTTGTGCGCTGAGACACCGCACGTGACAACACGCTACATCACGCGAGGGCCAGCTCTTGATTGGCAGCGCGGCGCACACTCACGCAACAGCCAGCGTCTCAATCGACAGTGAAGCGAGAAATGTTTTCGTGTCGCCGACTTGCAGAACGGGCCGGGCAAAATGCGCGGCTAGCAGGCTCATATCTGGCGTGGGTCCAATCCCGCCGCGTGCGGTGATGCTCGTCTCGCAAAATTGCTCAATCACGCGTTCGACTTCCGTCCGGAGATTCCGCGTGCCGGTAAACTGCACGGTGCAGACGCCCGGCCCAGTCGCTTCTACGTAGGGCGAAAGCGTGTAGCTGAATTGGAGCAAGAGCTCGCCGAGCAGACGTTCCTGCTCGCGAGTGCGTGTTTTCACGACGAGCTCGAGACACCGCGCCAATCCCTGGCTCGGCGTCATGCCGCGGCGCACACCGACCTTTTCCGCAGCGGCGTTAAGCTGAGTGACGACGGCCCTGGTTTCCCGATCGTCGATCAAAGCGATCGGCCTCGTCGTCTCTGTTTCATGACGCAACGTGGCCTGAAGATGAAAATCCGGCAGGAGAATCGTCGCGAACATCAGCCTGTCCGCGCGAGGTCCTGGCGACCGCCCTGCATCCGTTGCACGTGAATTTTAAGTCGCACGACGTTCTCATCCTGGTGGAGATCTTCGAGCCGCCAGCTGTTCTCGAGCACGAGCTTTACTTGCGCGCTACTGATCATGCTGCGGCGCGTCAGAACGAGAAACGCGGTCGGCGCCAGCTCGACCAAACGTTGCAACCGATACCAGCTTGTCTGCGGAACTTTGCGCAGTTCCTCGGCCGCGTTCAGGACGAGATCAAGGATGACAAGCGGGAAATTGCCATCGCGCAAAAGCAGGTCCGCCGCTTTCACGGCTTCGATTGGATTGGTGCAACGAACCCAAAGAAGGTGGCGCAAGCACGGGTTTCCGAGCGGCACTGGATCGAACGAGTCGCGGCCATCGATCAAAGCGAGGAAGTAGCGCTCCTGATGGGCAGCTTGCAGCAGCCGGTGGATCAGGAGCGCGCTGCCAGCGCTGAGCTGCGGGCTAGTCAGCTCGGTGATCGCCCCTTTGGGCAATCCACCACCGATTGCCTCATCCAAAGGAGCAATCCCAGTGGCGAGACGCGCCTGCGGCAGAGCGCGTGTTTGGGGAAATCGCTCCGCGAGGAGCTTTCGTAGATCGAGAATGACGCCAGCCGGGACTGCGTGATCTGACGGCGTGTCCCGCCCCGACAATGAAGCGCGCGATGTGTGTTCAACCTTGCGGCCGGTTGCCATTCCAGAAGAATGACATCAGCAGCATAGATGTTCAAATGAACATTAACCCCGTTTCCGGCGGCCTACGCTTACTTGCCTGCGAACCAGCGAGATCATCACCCCTTGAACACGCAGTTCCCTCGCGGGGACAAGGTTCGGATACAGCGGATTCTCGGCCTTAAGATATGGCCGCCCGTGATCCATGACATA
>JACCTI010000313.1 GCA_013812515.1 Chthoniobacterales bacterium | reverse complement strand
CCGAAAACGAGGGTGAAGATGGGCGGCAGCACGACCAGCAGGATGAGGACGCGGCGGTCGCGGAAGATGTGGAGGAATTCCTTCCGTGCCACGCTGGCGATGGCGGCAAACGAGGTCCTGTTCATGGGGTAGGCAACGGCTTCAGGACGGCTTGGTAGCCTTGCGAATACGCGGTGAAAACATCCTCCATATCCGGTTCGACCCAGCGTTCACCTTTCCATTGTAGCTCCGGAAACGGCCACCGCTCACGCCAGCGCGCGACCAGCTTCTCCGGCTCGGCCGCGTAGAGCCGCAGACTGCCGCTCCGCAACGAAACGCCGAGCACCTCTGCTTCTTCGCGCAAGCGCAGCAGCGCCGGCATCACTGGGTCGATGTCGAGTTCCAGCAGCTTCGTGTTGAAGCTGGCCTTGAAAGCCCGCGGCGATGCTTTCGCGAGCAGCCGTCCCTGATCGATAAAGCCCGCGTCGGTGCAACGCTCCGCTTCATCCATGTAATGGGTCGTGATGAAGATTGTGATCCCGGTGTTGCTTAAATCGTAGAGCAGGTTCCACATCTGCTGGCGGTGCAACGGATCAAGACCAGAGGTCGGCTCATCGAGAAAAAGAAGCGGCGGTTCGTGCACGAGCGCGCAGGCAATCGCGAGCAACTGCCGCATGCCGCCGGACAAACTTCCCGAGGGCGCATTCCGCTTTTCTTCGAGATCGGTTAACTGAAGAAGGCGCCTGATCCGGCGATCGACTTCCGCGCCCGGCACGCGGCACGCGCCGGCGAAAAAGCGCAGGTTCTCGTCTACGGTGAGATCACGGTAAAGGCTGAAACGTTGCGCCACATACCCAAACTTCTGGCGCACCCGCTGCCGATCGCGCCAGACATCGAGGGCGCTGATCGAGGCCCGGCCACTCGTTGGCCTAACGAGCCCGCAGAGCATCCGGATTGTGGTCGTTTTGCCCGCGCCGTTCGCACCGAGGAATCCAAAGATGGAGCCGCGCTCGATTGAGAGCGAAAGTTCCTGGACAGCACGCGTTTCGCCGTAGTGTTTGCTAAGATGGTCGAGAAGAATTACCGGATCGCCCATTTGGGATAACAACGGCGCGCGTCCGCCGCAAGGTTACAACGGCTGCACTATGCGAATAGAAATCACACCTTCCAAACGAGAAATGAAAGCGCCGGTTTTCCGCCGTTACTTGCGAACGGGTTCGATCGTCGCTGCTCTCTGCAACCTTGCCACCAGTCACGCGCGCGCCGATGCGGTCAGTGAACTGGCAAGTTTCTCCGTTTTCAACAATGTCGATCTCGCGCAGCTCGCGAAAGGCGAGGCGAAAACACAGCGCGGCGTGCCGATGAGCAACCCGCGTTTCCTCTCCGTGCAAAGCTGCTGGGTTGCGCCGGGCTCGCCGGAGCAGGTGAGCAGCGCGCTGCGCAACTGGAGCCCGAGCGGCCATCCGGAGATGAAGGTCTTCATTCACGCGAACGGCTCCGATTTCAGCCGTTTGAAAGATGCGCCAGGCAACGGGGCCGTCCGGTCCCTTGTCGATGCGACGCAAAAACTCTCGCCCGAGTTGCAGGTCAGCAAAGACGAGGCCTCCAGGTTCTCTGCCGCCGGCGCTGAAAGTGGCGGCGGAATGCCTCCGGCGGTAATCAATTTTTGGACGACAATCCTGAGCGCGCGTTCACGCGCTTTCGCCTCCGGCGGCAGCTCAGCGCAAGCGCCTTACGATCACACCGGACAAAATATCCGTCCCGGAGACGAGCTGAGTGGGATGCTGAATGGACAAGCGAAAATCCGGAAACAGTTCGCGCCTTTGCTCGAAAACTCTGGGATCGGTCGCGGCGGTTCTGGCAAGGCGGATCAGTTTTGGGAACTGCTCGAGGTCGACAAGAAGGGCGTGCTCACGCTCGGCGCTTCCTACAACCGCGCCGGAGGCGCTGCCTCCCAGACAGCGGATGTTTTGTATTACGCGAGCGGCGGATTTTACGCGGCGCTCACCTTTCATCAAATGTGGCCGGTCAATCTGGAAGGCAAGCCGGCCACGCTCGTCTGGCGCGGCGACATCATCTCTTCCGCGGAGCTGTCTGGATTGGCTGGCGTCGAACGCCTCGGCTCCGAGTCTGCGATGATGAAAGACGTCGCGCGCTCGATCCGCGTCTTTCGCCGCGACACCGGCAAGTAGCAGCCGCTCGGCGAACGAGCGACGAAAGAATTTCGTGAAGATCTCTCGCCTGCTTCCCTCGCTAGCAATTTGTTCGCTGGCGCTCTCCGCGTTCGCCGGCTCAGGAGCGGAAGCCTTCAACAACAACAGCAGTACGGCATCGGAATCAGCGGGCGGACGGTTTCCATTCGAGTTTGACGCGCAATTCAGCCTTAGCGGCAGCGGCGAGCTGGCGCGCGGCTTTCGCGAGGTTCGTGAACTGGATGAGGACTACCTGCTCACCCGCTTCATCTACACGCCCCGGGTGAAACTAGGCATCCTCCGCCTGGGCGCCGCCTACGAACGGTTCGGGTTCAACACGCCGGAGAATTTTGAGGTCCCCCGCGCTTTGCAATCGCTCTCTGCCATTGTGGGACTCGACACGCAATTGTCCGATTCGATCCTCGTTCGATTCGAAGCGCAGCCGGGATTCTACAGCGGAACGCGCTTTGGTAGCGGTGATTTCCATGTGCCGTTCATCTTCGGCGGCACTTACATCTACAGCCCCGATCTCCAATTCGTCCTCGGCGCGAGCGTCGACTACGAGCGGGAATATTCTGTTTTTCCCGGTGGCGGCATTCGCTGGCGCCTCGGCTCGCAGTGGGTGCTAAACGCGGTTCTACCGACACCGCGCCTCGAATATCAGGCCACGAACGATTTCACACTGTATGCAGGCGCTGATCTGAAAGGCTCGACGTTTCGAGTCAGTGATCGCTTCGGAAGTAACCGCGGCAACAACAGATTGAATCACGCCGTGGTGACTTACAGCGAAGTGCGCACCGGCCTCGGCTTGGAGTGGAAGATTTCGCAGGGGGTGAACGTGTCGGTCGAAGGTGGCTATTTTCCGTATCGTAATCTCGATTTTTATCGCACCGACGTGCGCTACCATCAGGAGCGCGGCGGGGCCTACGGGGCGGTCGCGATCGGTGCAGCGTTTTAGTGCATCGCCGGAAACGGCTTTTTGATTCCGAAGTTGTATTTGGAAATCGCTGTAAGCCTTCGCCTAACGATTCCTGCGCACTGGCTGTAGAACACGGCGCACCTCAGCGCAGGTTCTTATCGAGCGCGCCGATCTTGCGCGTTTCAGGCCAAACTCGCGAGACGCCGAGCACCGCGAGAATGGTCCCGATCCCGCCGCTCACGACCGAGAGCACCGGCCCGAAATACGCCGCCGTCAAACCCGACTCGAGCGCGCCAAGCTCATTAGAGGTGCCGATGAAAATGTTGTTTACCGCGGAAATGCGGCCGCGCATTTCATCCGGAGTCAGCAATTGCACGAGTGTGTGCCGAATGACCACGCTGACGCTATCGAAAACGCCGGTGAGAAACAGCATCGCGAGGGACAACCAAAGAGAGCGCGAGAAGCCGAAAACGATCGTCGCGAGACCAAAACCCGTCACTGTTCCGAGCAGAGCGCGTCCCGCTCGTTTGATCGGCGGCAGATAGGCAATCACGATCGCCATACCGAATGCGCCAATACCCGGTGCCGCGCGCAACCAGCCGAGACCGATTGGCCCGCAGTGCAAAATTTTCGCGGCAAAAATCGGCAGCAGCGCGGTCGCGCCGCCAAGCAACACGGCCACCATGTCGAGCGTGATCGTGGCCAGGATCACTTTCTTGCTGAGAACGAAGCGCATCCCTTCGACCAGGCTCTGCCAGGCGTTGGCTTGAACACGACTGCCTCGCTGACCAGGGCGAATGGGCACGACCAGGAGGAGAAACGACAACGCGCAGAACGCGTCGAGCGCATAGATAAAGGGGAATCCTGTTCGCACGATGAGCAATCCACCGAGCGCCGGGCCGACGATCGATCCCACCTGAAACACGCTGCTATTCCAGGTGACGGCATTCGCAAACGTTTCTCGCGGCACCAGCGTGGGGAAAAAAGCGCTGCGCGCCGCCCAGCCGAAGGTGCGGCCAGTCGCCGAGATCAGCAGGATCAGGTAAATCAACGGCAGCGAGAGATCATCGAAATGGTAATTGGCGTGCCGCTCGAAGACGCTCGCGATCGAACTGAGCGCGTGATTGCCACTTTGCAGAATCGCCCACGCTGGCAGCGCGAGGTGCTTCCAGGAAACCAGAGCCAGCGCGAGGGAGCAGACCGCGCTGATGGCCTGCGAGCAAATGATGATGTTGCGGCGACTGTAGCGATCCGCGATGTGACCGGCCGGAAGCGAGAGAAGCACGACCGGCAGGGCGATGGCGAGGCCAACCAGTCCGAGCGCGGTCGCCGAGTTCGTTAGCCCATAGATTTCCCATTCCACCCCGACGAAGAGCATGAGCCGGCCGATGACGGCGATGAGATTGCCTAACGAATAGAAGCTGAACGCCCGAATCCGAAACGCCGCGTAGGGATCATGTCTGCCGCCGACCACGCTATCGAGCGCTCCTTCGGCTGTGGTCGAACGCCGCGACTCCGAGCCCTCATAAGCCGGTCGAGGTGCGTGCGGGTCTGAGTTGGACATCGGTGCGCCCATTCGGCGGAACAGGCGCAGTGGATTTTAGAAGCGCGCCGTGCGCTCGCAACCGATGGACGGTGGATGGAGCCGCGCACCATCTTCGCGCAGATGATCGAGCGTCACGCGTAGATTCTCCGGTCCCCGGTATGTCCAGCGGTTAGCCGAGAGTGCGCGCGGCACCTCGTCGAGAAAGACGATCGTGACTTCCCGCGTCGCTACGTTCTTTCGAAGCGGGAACGGCAAATCATAGCTGAGCCGGTCCACGGACAAAAGGGGGTCTCTTCTCTTCTCCCCTTTCCGATTCGGCGCCAGCACCAACGGAGCGGTCGCTCGAGCCGACGCCGCTGCCGATTTCCCGGCCCACGCCCTGAACGCGCTTCTAGAGAAAGGCGATGCTTCGAGCGGACTAAATCGACGCGCCGGAAGGCCATCACAACCAAAAGAAGTTCTTGCCCGTGCAGGCTCCATCGCATCCGATTAGAAGAAAATGAGCAGGCAAGGGGAAGAAGGCGCGCCAGAGATCGCGGTCGATCAGAATGTGCCGGAGACAGAGACTAGCGCCGCGCCCCGGGCGCGGCTGCCTCATTTTCTGCAGCGACCGTCCGAGCTCCGCTCTTTTGCGCTCACCGGGCTCTTCATTCTTGCGCTCTTTTACACGCTCTATTTCACGCGCACGATTCTGTTGCCCATTGTGCTCGCGCTGTTGTTGAGCTTCCTCCTCGCGCCCTTTGTCCGCGCGATGACGAAAGCCAGGATCCCGTCCGCCGTTGGTGCCGCGATCCTGATTGCCGGTTTGCTCGGCGCGTTCGGCTTCGCGATTTCTTTTCTGTCGACGCCGGTGACTGGATGGCTGGAGAAAGCGCCCTCCGGTTTGCAGCAATTGCAGCAGAAACTCTTGCCGTTGAAAAAGCCGATGGAGCAGGTCGCTCAAGCCAGTGGTGAAATCGACAAACTCACCGCCCCCGGTGCTTCGAAACCGGTGCCGACTGTGGAAGTGAAGCAAAACCGCATGGCGGAGATGCTTTACGGACGCACGCCCGACTTCCTCGTCAGCACCGTGCTTCTCCTTATTCTGCTCTACTTTCTGCTCGCCTACGACGGGGTCTTCCTCACCAAGCTAATCAAAATGATTCCTCGCCTCGAAGACAAGAAGCGCGCGGTCAGCATCGCGCGCGAGATCGAGACGCACGTCTCGAAGTACTTGCTTACTGTCACGATGATCAATGTCTGCCTCGGCCTCGCCGTTGGGATCGCCGTGGGATTACTCGGATTGAGCAATCCGATTATGTGGGGCGTGATGGTCGCGCTGCTAAACTTCGTTCCCTACCTCGGCGCGCTCACCGGCATCGTCTGCATGACGATCGGCGCTCTCCTTACCTTTTCTACTCTCGGCTATGCTCTGCTCTTCCCGGCCACGTATCTCGCACTCGCGACCATCGAAGGGAACTTCATCACCCCGATGGTGATGGGTCGGTCGCTGACGCTAAACCCTGTCATCATCCTGCTCTCACTCACCTTCTGGGGTTGGATGTGGGGAATCGCGGGCGTCATTGTCGCGGTGCCGATCCTTGCCGCTTTCAAGATTTTCTGCACGCACATCGAGCAGATGGAGCCGGTCGCGGAATTTCTGAGCTAAACCGGTCTTGGGTTTGGGCGCGAGTGGATTTCGAATGGAAGTTTTTTAAGGTAAACGAGGCAGTGCGACGGCCAGCCGTCAGGTGCATCGCATGCTCAGGCGTTACGCAGTCTGGTCGTTTTACCAAGAGGGCAATCCGCTCATCATCGTAGTAAGCACTCCAACGATAATCGGAGACCTCTGACATCAGTGAGCGATAAGAACCCCAGTTAAACACCTGAAGGTCTGGGGCGTCTTGCTCCAACAACAACAGCAGCCACAGATCATTCAGTACCTAAATGCACCACTGACGCGCAGCATGATGCCATTACCCGATCGCACGTTCGGATTGGCTTGCGGACGCCGCGCCTCCCCGTGATGTTTGCGTATGCCGGAAACGCGACCAGCAGCCTACGATTCGAAGATCGAAGGTAACGTCATCATCACGAAAGTCGACGCCGCGATGAACTGGATGCGGAAGAACTCGCTTTGGCCTATGCCGATGGGCCTCGCCTGCTGCGCGATCGAGTTGATGGCAACGGCGGCGTCGCGTTTCGATATCTCGCGTTTCGGCGCGGAAGTCATGCGATTCTCGCCGCGACAATGCGACGTCATGATCGTAGCAGGGACGGTGACATACAAAATGGCCTTGGCGGTGAAGCGCATCTACGAGCAGATGCCCGAACCAAAGTGGGTCATCGCGATGGGCGCCTGCGCGTCCACCGGCGGGATGTATCGCTCCTACGCGGTGCTGCAAGGGATCGACCAACTCCTGCCGGTCGACGTTTACGTCTCGGGTTGTCCGCCGCGGCCGGAAGCATTGCTGGAAGGGCTCATGAAGTTGCAGGCGAAGATTACCGGCGAGCATTCCTTCCTGGATCAGAAGCGTGAGTTGTTTGCGAAGAAAGACGATCGCGTCCTGGCATGAACGGATCTGATCTGCTCGCATCGTTCGGAAAGCTTCTCGACGACAGGATTCAGGCGAAAACAGAATTCCGCGGTGAAACCACCTTCCTGATTACGAAGGAGGACCTGCGCGAGATCGCGAAATCCGCCCGCGACGAACTCTCCTTCGATTACCTGCTCGACATCACAAGCATCGACAACTTCGGCGAGGAGCCGCGGTTCGAAGTGGTCTACGAGCTCTACTCCATGAGCCTCGCGGTGCATCTGCGGCTCAAACTGCGCGTCTCAGAAGATGACGCCACGATAGATACCGTTTCGGATATCTGGCGCACGGCCGAATGGCACGAGCGCGAAATTTTCGATATGATGGGATTGCGCTTCAATAACCATCCCGATCTCCGGCGCATTCTGATGTGGGAGGGTTATCCCTTTTACCCGCTGCGCAAAGAGTTCCCTCTCGAGGGGCTGCCGAGCGATATGCCAGACGTGGCCTTCACCGCCGCGGCACCACTGGAAGGCGGCCCGTTCGTGACGCAGCCGAGCACAGCGACGACGAAGGATCGCGAGCCGCGCGCGCGGGGCCCAGCGGGCCGGTAGCTGGAGAGCCCCGCGGCAAAAGCCCCTCGAGAACGTCGCCAACGCCCGCAAGTATTCTTGCGCTCAATCTTGCGCCGCTACTCCGCGACACGCGTTATCGAACAGAAAACCTGCTCCGCGACAGATTCCGCGAAACCCGTCATCCCTTCCGCGTGTGACCACAACAACGGCAGCCCACACTTGTGCGGGTAAACAGAACCAGCCCGTCGTCCGTAAAGAGAATCACAGCGGCAATACTTCTCCGGCCAAGGAGGTTAGTTCAGAATTCGGTGCGCCGCTCCGGCGCAAAGTGATGCGCGAATTACGGAGCTATGCAAGGCTACTGCGACGCAAGCGAACTAAAAGCAACGCAAGGAGGCGGAGCGGATATCTCCTGCTACAAGTTTCTGCCGGCCAATGACTTTGATATCGGCGTAACAATAATCGGGAATCGCGCTTTCGCTTTTCGCCGCTTCAATAGGCCAAACGACTTTCGCGCCAGCGGCAGTGGTCGATTGGGACCCAGCCGGAATTGATAGTTTTGATCGGCGAAAAAGGCACTGCTGGAGGTGAACCGCCAGGAGCTACGTGCGTTGACGGAAGAACAAGCGGAGTCCGTTAACAAAAGCAATGCCGCACCACCGAGCCTTATGCCCCCGAACGTCCTCTCGTTCGCGTGACGTATTCTGCATCGTCATCCCGAGGTTGGCGCAGCGCGCCGAGGGACCTCGCATCAGCCGCACAGATCGCACTACTCCTCCAAAGGCGTGATCCGACCGCCTGTGAGAGGTTCCCTTGCCGTCTCCTGCGGGCTCGAGATGACAGCGCGATCTCCGATTGAGAACGCGTTTCGTCACAGCTTTGCTCCGACGCGAACCAGATCTGGAAGTCTTGCGGCGGCGTGATGAGCACGTTGGAGAAATGGGGGCGCGGCGGACGCACGACGCCTGCGGACCTACACGGAAGCTTAGAATTCTCTGCACTGGTAAGCAGTCCGGCGTCTGCTCGCGCAGAAGGCTTTGAGTTTTGCGAGCGGCACGTAACGGTGATCGCCAACGCTCACGCTTTCGAGCTGGCCTTTACAGATGAGCTGATGAACGCGCTGCCGCGAAACGCCGAGGGCTGCGGCGGCGATGTCGCCGGTCATAAGAGCCCCGTGCTTCGCGGTGCAGTTGAGCCACTCGCGAAATTTATTTTC
>JACCTI010000284.1 GCA_013812515.1 Chthoniobacterales bacterium | reverse complement strand
GTCTACATCGGTCAGAATGGCCTCGGCTTGCCGGATCGCGATTACTATTTCAAGCCCGACTTCACCGCGCAAAAAGCCAAGTATCAGGCCTACGCCGCGCAGCTTCTTCAGCTCGTCGCCTGGCCGGATGCAAAGAAACGCGCCGGCGAGCTGATCGAGTTCGAATCGCGCGTCGCAGATGCGAGTTGGACCCGCGCGGAACAGCGCGATCCGATCGCCACCTACAACCCGATGTCGTTAGGCGAGCTGGAGACACTCGCGCCCAATTTCCCGTGGCGCCCGTTTCTGGAGCAGGCTGGCCTCGGCTCTGTCGAGAACGTTGTCGTCGCAGAGAAGAGCGCCTTCCCAAAGATCGCGTCGGTTTTCGCCGAGACGCCGGTCGAAGTTCTGCAAGCGTGGCAGGCCTTTAATATCGCCGACCACGCAGCGCCGTATCTTTCGAGAGCGTTTGCCGACGCTTACTTCGAGATGCGCAACAAAACGCTCTCTGGCCAGGCTGAGCAGCAGGTCCGTTGGAAGCGCGGCGTGCATGCGGTCAGCGGCGGCGACTATGGGACTGGCGAGCGTTACGATCGCTTCGGCAACATTGGCTGGGCGGCTGGCCAGCTCTACACCGCGAAGTATTTTTCGCCGGAAGCGAAAGCGAAAATCGAGGAGCTCGTGCGGAACCTGAAAGTCGCGATGCACGCGCGAATCGAGAAGCTCGACTGGATGGGCGAAGCGACGAAGGCCGAGGCCTTAAAGAAGCTCGACACCTACAACATCAAAGTTGGCTATCCGGACAAGTCCCGCGATTACTCGAAGCTCGAGGTTCGCGCCGATGATCTCGTCGGCAATGTGCGGCGCGCCGCGGCGGCCGATTGGTCCTTTTACGTCAACCGACTACCGGACCCGGTCGATCGTGCCGATTGGGGTATGACGCCGCAGACGAACGACGCCTACAATGGCGCGCTCCGCGACATTGTTTTCCCCGCTGGCATTCTCCAGCCGCCGATGTTCGATGCGAACGCCGACCCGGCGATTAACTATGGCGCGATCGGTGGCGTTATTGGACACGAATTGACGCACGGCTTTGATGATCAGGGCCGGAAGTTCGATGCCGAAGGAAAGCTGCGCGATTGGTGGACACCGGACGACGCAAAAGCTTTCGAGGGTCGCGCCGCCGTGCTGGGCGCGCAGTATTCCAGCTACGAGCCGCTCCCTGGCGCGAAGGTGAATGGCGAGCTCACGATGGGCGAAAACATCGCTGATCTTGGCGGCCTTACGATAGCTTTGGACGCGTATCGCGCTTCGCTCGATGGGAAGCCTGCGCCGGTGCTGGACGGTCTGACGGGTGATCAGCGTGTCTTTCTCGGTTGGGCACAAGCCTGGCGTGGAAAGCTGCGCGAGGCGGCGATTCGCAAACAGGTCGTGAGCGATCCCCATTCGCCGCGGCAGTATCGGGTGAACGGTCCCGCGCGCAATATCGACGATTGGTATGCGGCCTTCTCGGTCGATCCAGGTGCCAAGCTCTTTGTCGCGCCCGAGGATCGCGCCCGCATTTGGTGACCTCGCGCGTCAAGATTGTCACGACGGGCAGCCACGCGGCGGCATCGCTCAGGCTAGCCACCTCATACGCGCACTTGTCGGAAAAACTGCCGCTGCCCTCTTGTTAATTCGCCCGGCCAAGTGGTCAAGCTGGGACTCTGCCATCTCTCGTGGCCTTCCGATCCGCGCGCGCGTTGCTCATCGCTCGAGGCTGGGCTGCAGCTTCTTTCCCATTTCCAAGTGTTGGATCACCGTGCCGCGTGTTTCGTTCAGGTGGTTTTTCAGCGCGTCATTACTCGCTGTATTGAGGACCTTGTTATCGATCATCTCCAGCGCTTCGGTATGGCCTTCGACCATGGCCGCGACATACGCAGCCTCGAATTTGTCGTCCTGCCGATCGCGGTGAGCGAGAGCACGATCACGCTGCGCCGTTCCTCCAGGAAATCGCCTCACCCGTGCGTAGTTCTTTGCTGAGTTGGGTTGGTGTCATGGGTGATCTCCCGTAGTGGGTTGGTTACTTGCCAGTATCAAGGCTGCGGAGGAAGGCGACCATGTCGCTGCGTTGACTTGCATC
>JACCTI010000278.1 GCA_013812515.1 Chthoniobacterales bacterium | reverse complement strand
TAATAGAACCGGCACGGAGAACACGGCCAGTTCTTTTGCGCTTGGCGATAACGCGACGGGCGACGGCAATACGGCTACTGGTGCCCTCGCGCTCCACCGCAATACAATCGGCAATTACAACACAGCGACTGGTGCTTTCACGCTCAGTGCGAACACGACTGGGAACACCAACGTCGCCATGGGTAGGGAAGCGCTCCGTTCCAACGATACAGGCAACAACAACGTCGCCTTGGGTAGCAGAGCGCTCGTTTCCAACACTACAGGCAACAACAACGCGGCCACCGGCAAGCGCGCGCTCTACTCCAACACAATCGGCAGCAAAAACACGGCCAACGGGCGAGGTGCCCTCTATGGCAATACCACCGGAAACTTCAACACTGCCCTTGGTGTGAATTCACTCGCGGGCAACACAACTGGCAACGACAACATTGCCCTCGGCAACGAGGCAGGCCTCAACCTCACTGTCGGCAGCAATAACATCGACATTGGCGCTGCCGGAGTAGCGGGCGAGTCCGGTCGGATTCGGATTGGCACAGCAGGCAAGCAGACCGATGCAATCATCGCAGGCATCTATGGCAATACCATTGCAAGCGGCGTGCAGGTCATCATCGGCTCGGGAGGGAAGCTTGGGACAGTTCAATCTTCCGCCCGTTATAAGCAAGACATCAAGCCGATGAAGGACGATAGCGCAGCGGTTCTCGCACTCGAACCAGTCACCTTCCACTACAAGGAAGAGCTTGATCCAGACAATATTCCCCAATTCGGGTTAATCGCCGAGCAAGTCGAAAAAGTGAATCCTGATCTGGTGGCTCGTGACGACGAGGGCAAGATCACGACGGTGCGTTATGAAGCGGTGAACGCGATGCTGCTCAACGAGTTCCTCAAAGAACATCAGAAGGTGGAGGAGCAAGAGCGGAAAGCGCAGGAGCAGGGAGCAACGATCAGTGAACTCCGCTCGATGGTGGCCCAACAGCAAAAGCAGATCGCAACTCTTACCGTTGGCCTGCAAAAGGTCAATAATAGGATCAATCTCACTCAACCTACACCGCAAACAGCCGCGAACACAAAGTAAGCAGGGCCGAGTGTGAAATAGGCAATACGAGGCGTTACAGATTAATTTCGCCTGGAGGGTAAACTGACCCCAACGACCGCGCGGCTAGGGTTTGTTAATCGGATGACTCGTAGGGTGCGTGCCTGTCGGCCATAAAACTGCCAACCAAGGCGGTTAAGATTGTTCGTAGCATGAGAGCTTGAAGGATCATTTTCGTGTTCTCAGCTTCGCTATTTTGGCGCGCCAGCTTTCTTTTCGAACAATCGACATCCGCTTAAGGCTCGCCCGAGAAAGCTTCGATTGTAACCGTTTTATGCTGACTTAATCCTCACACAGGCGGAAACGAACTTCGTTGTGCTAACGTTCGCTCAGCCACTCTTCAAGAAAGCACCTCTGCCCTCGCCGCCAGGCAATCTCACCGTGGCCGTGCGCGAATGGAACGAGCAGATTCTCTCTCTGCTCAAAATTGTATCGGGTGGGGCGTTCAAGTATGGCATCCAGGTGGCGCGGCTGGCCGGCTTGCCGCGCGAGATTCTAGGAACGCGCCAAAAAAAATTCTTGCGCATCTGAAGAAAGCAAATGGCGCCGTGGCCGAGACTTCAGCCAGGAGCAGACGGCAGAAAGCTTCCACGCCACACATCTTATGTCGTGCGCCGGCGGAATAAACGGCAGCTGTTCTCTTCATAGCTGCATGAAAACAAATTCCACAACAAGGAAACCGTCCAAAGATGTGTTCAGCAGGCTCCGTCGCAAAGCGTTCTTGTGTTTTGCCATCCTCGGCATGGCGCAAGCCGCCTACAGTCAGGCGCCCGACCCGGCAAACACGGACGCGACCGCGGCAAGCACCGGTGGCGCCGTGTTCGCGCTGACAAATCGAGCGAAGAATAATGAAGTGGTTGCCTTCCGTCGTGCGGCCGATGGCACCCTCACCCAAACGGGGCGGTACTCGACCGGAGGCAGTGGCATCGGAGTAGATTTCGACACCCAGGGCGGCCTCACCCTGCATAACAATCATCGCTTCCTCTACGCCTGTAATCCTGGCAGCGATAACGTGAGCGTTTTCGCCGTGGATGGCTCCAGGCTGACCATGCTTCAGCGGGTCTATGCAGGGGACCAACCGCTGAGCATCACTTTTTCCGGAAATCTCGCCTACGTCCTGGATGGATCTGTAGCAGGTAATGGGATCACCGGATTCACCGTTGGTAACGACGGAAGGCTCACCCCCATTCCGGATTCATTCCGAGCATTGAGCTCACCGATTGCGGTGCCGGGGGAAGTCCAATTTAGTCCTGATGGTC
>JACCTI010000236.1 GCA_013812515.1 Chthoniobacterales bacterium | reverse complement strand
AGGGGAACACGATTCAGGGTGGCATAAACATGGCCTCCGTGAGCAAGGTCTCGAACCGCGCTTTAACCGAGGCGTTCGATGAGCCGCTGACCCGCGCGCAGGTCATGGCGATTGTCTCGCCCTTCATTCGCCAAAGGAGCACCGTCTAACATCCCTACAGGTTTCACGGAATAAAATGCCAGTTATACACTCCACCCAAGACCTATGAGAAACATCCATTTGCTGAGAGCAGCTACGGCGAGCGCCCTCGCCCTCAGCTTCCTGCCAGCGCACGCCGCCCAAACGGACAAATCCGACAAGAAGCAAGCATCAACCACAGTCGCTGCGAGTGACAGCTCCGCCATGGAGAAGATGATCGCGGATTGGCCGAACCGTCCGAAGCTGGCGGCTCGCGAAATGATGGGCAAGTACGGCGCGCCGGCAGAAATCACCTCGGAGCGAATCATCTGGAAAAATCCCGGCGCTTATAAGCGCATCATGGTAACGCGTGAAGAAATTCCGCACGACTTTCCGAAGCCGCACATGGATTTCCTCGAGCACACGATCGATTACAATGTGCCGCAGGATAAGGTGGCTGACCTGATCGCGTTCGACGCGAGCAGCACGATCAACCGCACCGCGGGCGAGCTTTCCGCGCGCTGCGATTTGGAAGGGCACAACGTCCTCACGCTGAACCTCGACCGCGACATCATCGAAGGGAAAAAGACGGTGGCCGAAGCGCGCAAGGCTTTTGGCGACAACGTCGTGCAGGATGTGATGGGAACCCACCCGGCCTACGTCGAAGAGCTCCAGTTCAAACCGAGTGAGAAGTCGTCAGCCCGCTTTTCCGACCAGCCGGTTATTCCCGGCTCGCCGAAACGCGCGGGAGAAGATGGCGTCGAGAAGGGCAAAACGACAGGCGACGCCGAAGTGCTGGCGTTTGTCATCGCGGTCGATGACAACGAAATCCTTGCCGCGGCCGAGGCCACCAAGAAGAAGCCGAGCTCAGCGGTGCTCGACTACGCAAAGATGATGCATCAGGAGCACGGGAAGAATGAGGCCGACACGATGGAGCTCGGCCAGAAAATTAGCGTTACTCCGATCGACACCGAAGCGGTAGACAAGCTGCGCGTGAAGGGCGCGGGCGAGTTGGCGGCTTTGATCCCACTCAAGGGTGACGAGTTCGAGGCTGCGTATGTCGCGGCGATGGTCAAAGGCCACACCGAAGTGCTGGAGATGATTGACAGCAAGCTTCTCAAGGCAGCGGAGAACGAAGCGGTGAAAAAACATTTGAACGAGACGCGCAGCGCCGTCGCCCAGCACCTGGAGATGGGAAAGAAACTGCAAGCTAGCATGCAGCGTTGAATGCAGCGCATGCCGCTGCGCTTCGGAAAGGCATTTGCTAAGGCCCATCCATTTTTGAGCGTTAATTGAGACGATCGGAGCTTGTCACGATCTTCTCGCGATCCTTCTTCCACGCCTCAGCGATTTGTTTGAGGACCGATTTAAATCCGGGCTGCCCTCCCTGGTTCTCCGGCGGAAAATAGGTCCCGCCGACAAAAGGTTTTAGCTCCGGCGTCAGCCAGACACTCATCGGCCAGCCGCCGCCGCCGGTCGTGGCTTGGACAAAGGTCATGTAAACCTGATCCACATCGGGCCGCTCTTCCCGGTCCACTTTAATGCTGACGAAGTTGTCGTTCATCATCTGCGCGATCTCAGGATTCTCGAACGACTCGTGTTCCATCACATGGCACCAGTGGCAGGTCGAATAACCAACCGAGAGAAAGATCGGCTTGTTCTCCTTCCGCGCTTTCGCAAATGCCTCCTCGCCCCACGGGTACCAATCCACCGGGTTGTGCGCGTGCTGGAGAAGATAGGGCGACTTCTCGTTGATAAGGCGATTGGTGTATTTCTCCTCCGCCGCGCCGGCCACGCGACTTTCCAAAAAGGCCGCGATAATCGTCAGTCCGAGAAGAAACAAAAGGCGTCTGTCGCCACGCAGAGTCATCTTCGTCACGCTGTCTTGGACTGACACAAGCCTCATTCGATCACGATTCGATTTCGGTCGAAACGCGCGCTTCCCCGGCAGGTTGTTGCAACGCCTGTTCGATCGCTCGCCAGGCCAGCATCGCGCACTTCACCCGCTGCGGAAACTTGCGCACTCCGCTGAGAAGGCGAAGATCGCCTAACGACTGAAGCACATCGCCTCCCTCTTCCGTCACCAAAGTTTGAAAGGCCCGCAGGAGCGAGATCGTTTCCGCCCGGCTTTTCCCTTTCAACTTCGCCGTCATCATGGAAGCAGAGGCCTGACTGATGGCGCAGCCGTGCCCGGTGAACCTGAGGTCCGTCACGCTCCCATCGGCG
>JACCTI010000227.1 GCA_013812515.1 Chthoniobacterales bacterium | reverse complement strand
GCTCGTCGGCAATTTCTTCCAATTTCGCCAGAGTGGAGACCTGCTGGAATTTTTCGCGCAGGAG
Organism: Chthoniobacterales bacterium; assembly: GCA_013812515.1. Taxonomy (GTDB): domain Bacteria; phylum Verrucomicrobiota; class Verrucomicrobiia; order Chthoniobacterales; family UBA10450; genus JACCTI01. The sequence continues at coordinate 6,625 of JACCTI010000227.1, read as the reverse complement.
TTTGCTGCTCGGAAAACCTTTGGAATAGGCCATCAAACGTGAGCGCATCGAGCGCATCGCCTGCTCTTCGTTTTGCCATTCTTCGACGGCGAGCTCGCAATGGCGCTGAATTAATGCCCAGCGCTCCGATAATTCCGGCGGCGGCACCAACTCGCCCGTCGCGAGCTCATGTTTAATCTGCTCGAAAATCCAAGGCGCGCTCATCGCTGTGCGGCCAATCATCACGCCGGCGATGTCAGTTTCGGCGCGGCGGCGCGCCACATCGGCGGCATTTGCGATGTCACCGTTACCGATCACCGGCACGTCGACGGCGGCAGCGACTTCGCCGATCACATCCCAATTCGCCGGTCCGGAGTACCCCTGCGCCCGCGTCCGGCCATGCACGGCGATGGCGGCGATCCCCACGTCTTCGAGGATGCGCGCGACCCTCGTCGCATTAATCGAGTTGTCGTCCCAACCGATGCGAATTTTTGCCGTCACCGGCACTGGCGCGGAGGCACGAACCACCGCGCTCGCGACCGCGGCGAGGGCCGGGCAGTCCTTGAGTAGCGCGGAGCCGCCGTTCTTCGCTACGACCTTGTTCACGGGACAACCGAAGTTCAGGTCGATGAAATCGGGCTGGACCCACTCGATGACATGACGCGCCCCTTCCGCCATGTGCTCCGCATTTCCCCCGAAAAGTTGAACGCCGAGCGGGCGCTCGCATTCATCGAAATCGAGATACTCGCGCGTTCGTTCGTTCCGGCGGAAAACCCCTTCAGCCGAGACGAACTCGGTCACAAGGACGTCGGCACCGCGTTCTTTGCAGAGTTGGCGGAAAATTTTATCCGACACGCCAGCCATCGGCGCGAGGTAGAGCGGAAAGCAGCCGGCGGAGAACCAGGGCAACGGATTTGCGATTTGCGATTTGCAATTTCCGATTGAAGCAACCATTAAAGCGCGCCTGCCGTTGACTTCAGCAGCGTTGCCACTTCCGTCTGCACGGACTCAAGCTCGTCGAGGCGCAGCCGCACATCAGGAACAATGAAAACGTCGCCGTTCTTTGCGTGTTCGTAGATAAGCGCGGGCCTGTTTCCTGTGGTCTCCGTTTTGATCTGCTTCAGGATGCGCTTTCGCTCCAGCATTACTGCCAAGACGTAACAGGCATTTGGCTGCGCATTCTCGGCCAGGAGTCGCCGCAAGAGCTCTTCCGCGTTTTCTTTCGCGAGCGGCTCAGGCGGGGCAGGCGGTGGCGGTTCATAACGTGTTTTCCAAAATGAGAACGGCCGGATATTTTCGTTGCGGCCGGCCCAGGCTTCCTCGCTGAGATCCTCGCGGCGAAAGCCATTCCCTTCGCGAAAGAGCAGTGTGTAAAACTGTTCGCCCGGCGCGAAAGGACGATTCGTCGCGGCGCAGACATCGGCCCGGTGCTTAATCGGCCAGTCGTTGGCGAGCGGGTTCATCAGGTAATGAGTGGGCGCGCGGCGAAGGGGGTCAGGCTTTTCGCGTCGCGATTCGTGGAGCGGAGATAAAGGAAGAAAAGGCCCACGGCGGCGAAAAGAATGTTCGGCGTCCAGGCGGCGACCCACGCCGGAATGCGATCGCCTTCACCGAGGGCGAGGAACAGGTGCGTCAAAAAGTTCATGGCAAAGACGAGGCCAATCGCCGCGGCTACGCTGGAGAGCAGGCCGGCGCGTGAGAAACCGATTGCGAGCGGTGACGCGAGGAAGACCACCACGAGGCAGGTCCAGGGCAGGGCAATCCGATATTGAAAATGCGTCGCGAACGGCGCGAGTAACGTCTGCGGGAAATCAGAATTGAAGCGCAAATAATCGTAGAGCTCCGGCAGACTGAGGAATTCGGCGCGCATGTTCGAGCTGGCAAGGCGAAACGGCGTCTCGTTCCACTGCGGCATTTGCAGGTTTTCCCTGTTCTCTTCCTGCGTGATATTTCCCTCCGCGTCATAGCTCACCACCTTGACGCCGTGCAGGTCCCAGACTTTCTCCGGCGCGCGGTAGAAAGCCTGCGTCGCCATGTAATTCTTCACGATGTTGTCGTTCTCATCCTGCTGCAGGACCTGGATGGTGATGAATTCATTCTGCTCCGGACGAAAACGCTGGATAAACCAGGTTCGGTTTTGCGAGCGGTTGCGAAAAATCTGACCCACGATGCCAGGCGCACGCGCATCGTCGCGCAGAGTTTCGAAGGCAAGTTTGCGCGCCTGTTCCGCGTGCGGCGCGAGGGCGAAGTTGAGCGCGCCACTCACGGCCGACGTGAACAGCCCCATGCAGATGAGCGGCAAAAGAAGTCGCGGAATACTCACCCCGGCGGTCAGCATGGAGACGATCTCATTCCGACGCGACATGCGACTAAGGCAGAAGAGCAGCGCCAGCAGAAGCGACACCGGGAGCAGGATGACAATGATCTGAGGGATTTGCGTCAGATAATATCGCACGACCTGACCTGCGGAAACGCGCTCGTCGAGAAAAACGGAGATGTTGTCGCTGATATCGAAGACGAGCCAGATCGAGAAGAACGCGGCGATACAATAAAAGTACGCGCGCAGAAAGTTCCTTAGTACATATCGATCGAGCAGTCTCACAGCGGATAAATTTGCGGATTTGGATTTCGCGTCTGCCCCTTACTTTGCGGCTGACGTTGCACGGCTTCCCGGCGCGGGTCATAAACAAGAGCGGAAATGACGAATCGCAAAACCCAAATCTCGTGATCGCGCTGAGAGAAAATTTCGGGAGCGACTTCGTGGAGCGAGTCGGCTCCATCTTTGGAGAGACGGGACTGCTCGCGAAAGCGAAGAATTTCGAGTATCGCGCCGAACAGCAGGAGATGGCGGTGGCCGTCGCGCGCTCACTGGAAGAGGAGCGGCACCTCGTGGTGGAAGCCGGCACGGGCGTCGGGAAATCAATCGCGTATCTCGTTCCGGCGATCCTCTACGCAATCGAGCAGCACAAGAAGGCCGTCGTCTCGACGCAGACGATCAATCTCCAGGAACAACTGCTCTACAAAGACATTCCGATCCTGCAAAAAATCCTGCCGGTGGAATTCGAAGCGGCGTTGATGAAAGGCCGGCAGAATTACCTCTGCCCGCGCCGGCTGGAGCGCGCCATGCAGCAGGCGGACGAACTGTTCACTACCTCCGAGCAGGCGGAGCTGGTTCGCATCGCGGAATGGGCGCGCCGAACCACCGATGGCTCCCTCAGCGATCTGCCGCTCGAGCCAGACACGAAAGTCTGGGCGCAGGTCTGCAGTGAAGCGCACATCTGCACAGCGAAGACCTGTGGACAAACCGCCAACTGCTTCTTCCAACAAGCGCGCAAACGACTGCTCGCAGCTGACGTCATCGTCGTGAATCACACGCTTCTCTTCATGGTGCTCGGGACGCCCGATGAACAGGAGGAGCGCGAGAGTGGTTATTTGTTCCCTAACGACTTCATCGTCTTCGACGAAGCGCACACCCTTGAGCAAGTGGCGTCGCGTCAGATCGGGATCACGATTTCGCAATACGGACTCCGCGCCACGGTTCAGCGCCTTTATAATCCCCGAACGCGCAAAGGGCTTTTCACGGTCACGCGCGATGCGGCGGGTGTGACGCTGGCGGCGTCCGTTGCGGAGGAAGTGGATACGTTCTTCAGCGCGATCGGTGAGGCCGCCGACTTTCGGAAAGGCCGCGAAGTCCGCGTCCGACAACCCGACTTCGTGCCGGACACGATTAGCGCTCGGCTCGCCGCGCTCCAGGTTCGCATCGTCGAAGTGGTGAAGCGCACCGAAGATGAATTTTTAAAAGCCGAGCTACAAGAACTGGGGCGCCGCATTCGCGATGCGCGCATGGGCCTTGTGACGTTTCTGGAGCAGAGCGCGGCCGGGCACGTTTACTGGATCGAGCGCACCGGGAAGACGGCGCAGTTTTTCTCGCTCAACGCGGCGCCGATCGACATCGCGCCCGTCCTTCGCCGGATGATCTTCCGCGAAAGCGCGTGTTGCGTCATGACGAGCGCCACGCTTGCGGTAGGTCAGCGCGATCTCTCCTATTTTCGCCGTCGCGTTGGGGCGATGGAGGCGGAGGCTTTGCAACTCGGCAGTCCGTTCGATTTCACCGCGCAGATGAAGTTGTTCGTGGTGCAGAAAATGCCCGACCCGCGGGATGCCCGTTACACGGCGGCGCTGGCGCAGTGGGTGGCGCATTTCGTGCAAGAGAGCGACGGCCGGGCGTTCGTCCTCTTCACGAGCTATCGCGGGATGCAGCAGCTTGCTGAAGAGATGCAGCCGTTTTTCGCGAGCAAGAACATGAACCTGCTCGTGCAAGGGCAGGGCGCACCGCGCGGGAAATTGCTCGAGCAATTTAAATCCACGGGACGGAGCGTTCTTTTCGGCACCGACAGCTTTTGGATGGGTGTGGATGTGCCGGGCGACGCGCTCTCGAATGTGATTATCACCCGGCTGCCGTTTGCGGTGCCGGATCACCCGTTGATCGAGGCAAAGCTCGAGCTCGTGCAGGAGCGCGGGGGCGATCCTTTCACCGAGTATTCGCTGCCGGAAGCGATTCTGAAACTGCGACAGGGCGTGGGTCGTTTGATCCGGACGAAGAGCGACAAAGGTATTGTCGTGATTTTGGATAATCGCATCGTGACGAAGCCGTACGGGCGGGCGTTTTTGAAGGCACTGCCGAGTTGTCCGGTAAAGATTATTTAGGCCACGGATGAACACGATAAGGCAGAGGCTGCTTGACGCCGAAGTGTTCTCGACGGCTGGGAAAAAATATGAAGGGCCTTCGCGATTGAAGGACGGACGATGGTCAAAACCGGTTGTTTCTGGTCGACATTTCGTCTCGAAGAACGGGGCAGCTTTGGTGTAGCGACGACGCTCTGTCGCCGTTCTCCACGCTGTCGTGAAATACGCGAGGCGGCTACAAGCACGTTTTCGAGGTAAGCTAAAGAAAGCTTACGGCTTGCCGATTGAAGAGTGATGAAACGAAACCGTTTCTGGTCGTTTTATCCGTGTTTTATCCGTGTCGATCCGTGGCTTTGAATCCTTTTCTGAAATTCGCGCGTGGGTTGGCATACGATCACTTGAACATATTATGGATTAACTTACATGAATGAGGTGAAGCGATTCATTGTTCCGATCCTTGTGGCGGTCCCGGCGCTCGCCGTTGGTATCGCAATCGGCCATTACACTTCTTTCGCTCCTACGACTTCTTCGAACGCGCTTGTCTCGAGCACGCCGCCAAAGCTCGCTACCACCACACCCGCCCCGCCTCCCGCGGAAACAGCAAGCGCGAACGTCCCCGTGAATGGCGCGGAGACAACGCCTGGCGCGCCTGCCGATAACTCGAGCGAGAACATCATTGCGCGAATCAAAACCGCGCTCGCGCAGCCCGGTGGTCGCCGCACCTACGCGACCTTCAGCAAGCTGGCCGATTCGATCGACTCAAACAACGTCCAGGAGGTGCTCACTTTTGTGCAGAGTCTACAGAAACCGCAGGAGAAAAGCATGCTCATCTCGCTCGTGATCGGGCGCTGGGCCGAGTTCGATTCGCAGGCGGCGATTGCCTATGCGCAAGGCCTTCCTGCGGGGACTTCGCGCAATTGGGCGATCACGAGCGCGGTGGCTGGCTGGGCGGAGCGCGACGCGGCCACGGCCACGACTTGGGCGCAGCAACTCCCGCCCGGACCGGCGCGCGACCAGGCGATGCAAATCATCGTCTCGGCATTAGCCGAAAAAGATCCCTCTTCCGCGCTCGCCTTTCTCGAAACACTCCCGCCGGGCCGTAATCGCCAGAGTTTGTATTGGCCCATCTTCAGCAAATGGACCGCGAGCGATCCAAGCGCAGCGGCAGAACGGGCCGTGCAACTCCCGCCTGGTTCGAGCCGTGACGCAGCCATCCAGGTGATCGGTTCGAATTGGGCGAACCAGGATCCGGAAGCGGCTTTCGCCTGGGCGAACATGCTTCCCGCAGGCCAGGGGAAAAACAATGCGCTGCAAAATATTTTATCGAGCTGGGCGAACAAAGATCCGCAACGCGCCGCATCGATCATTACCGATTTACCGGCCGGGAGTGTGCGCGATCAATCGGTCGGCAACGTCGCGCGGCAATGGGCGTTGACGGATCCGCGCGCCGCGCTCTCCTGGGCCGAGCAGCTCCCGGCCGGCGATGCACAGCGGAATGCCGTGCGGTTTGCACTGACGAGCTGGGTGCAATCGGAACCAACGGCCGCCGCGGAATACGTCGCGAGTTTGCCGGCGGGAAAAATGCAGGAAGACGCCACTGCCGCGGTCGCATTGCAGTTGGCGAACAGCGATATCCAAAGCGCGGTGCAGTGGGCACAAAAGCTTCCGGCCGGGGCGGCGCGGCAGAACGCGCTCACCAATATTATTTCGCAATGGAGCGATGCTGATCCGCAGGGCGCGGCCAATTTTGCCCAGCGAGCGACAGAAGCGGAAGGACGCAAGGCGCTCCTCGAAAGTGTTTCGCGGCAATGGGCGCGGAACGATCCGCAGGCGGCGTTACGTTGGGCGGCGAACTTGCCGGAAGCGAGCGGCCGCGAGGCGGTGCTGCCGGGAATCATAACGGTGGTGGCGGAAACCGATCCACGCGAAGCAGCGAAACTCGTGACGCAAATTTCATCCG
>JACCTI010000216.1 GCA_013812515.1 Chthoniobacterales bacterium | reverse complement strand
GCTTTCGGTGAGGCAGGCGCGGTAGTGATGAACGATCGCGAGTTGCGGGATAAAATCCGCGTCCTTCGCGATCACGGGCAAGTTCGGAAATATGAGCACAGGGTCGTGGGATGGAACTGCCGAATGGACGGCATTCAAGGCGCGGTTCTACGGATCAAGTTGCGTGACTTGGAGCGGGGCAACGAATTGCGCCGCGCTCACGCTCAGAAATACGAAAGACTGCTCAGCGAGGTGGAAGAGATAATAACTCCCGACGTGCAGCCTTACGCCAAGCATGTCTTCCATATCTATGCCGTCCGCGTGCAGAGACGGGACGAGGTGATTGCCTTCCTTGAGGAAAATGGCATTGGCTGCGCGGTGCACTATCCGGTGCCTGTCCACCTCCAGGAAGCATACTCGAGCTTGGGCTACGGAGAGGGATCATTTCCAGTCGCGGAGCGTGCCGCCTCCGAGTTCCTTTCCCTTCCAATGTTCCCGGAGCTCACCTCAGAGCAGGTGGCGCTGGTTGCCGACACGCTAAAGGAATGCGTTGTTGAGGAAATACCTGCCTGAGGCACTGCCCGGCGGCAGAGTTCAGCATCAACCATGGCTACAGTTTTCCCCAATGCAGTGGGCAGGCCCCTTGGCATCGACGCAGACCGCGAGAGAACGATGACCGGGGGCGACGACGTCGAGACGCACTTTACCGATCCGCGTTCAGACCGAACTTGGGATGCGCTTGTTCTGAGACATCCGGAACACACCTTCTTCCATAGTGCAGCGTGGTCGCGAGTGCTGTGCAGCAGCTACGGGCATACCCCGTGTTACCTTCAGTTACGACAAGGAGAGGCCCTGCTTGCCCTTCTTCCGCTCCTCGAGGTTGACAGTCATTTCACTGGACGTCGTGCTGTTTGCCTTCCTTTTAGCGACCACTGCGGGCCGCTAGCCTTCGCACAGTCGACCTGGCCTCTGCTGCAAGAAAGGCTTTTGAAACTGGCGCGGGTAAGGAGATGGAAATATATCGAAGTGCGTGGAGCTGAACAGGTGAAAGATGCGCATCGATGCCAACCCACCTTCTATGTGCATAAGCTCGACTTGCACGCAGGCCCGGATTACCTCTTTTCCAAGTTCGATTCATCGGTGCGACGTGCTGTGCGGAAAGCAGAACGTAGCGGATTGACCGTTCAGATCAGCAATACCCATCGAGCAGTAGAGAAGTTTTTCGATCTCCACGTGAGAACGCGGCGCCGGCACGGTGCTCCGCCACAGTCGAGAAACTTTTTCAGGAGCATTCACGAGGCCGTGTTAGAGCCGGGAAACGGTTTCGTGGTTCAGGCTTCGTTTAACGAACGACCCATCGCAGGGGCCATGTTTTTTCATTTCGGCCAGAGTGCAATCTTCAAGTTTGGAGCTTCTGACGAAAATTTCCACGAGCATCGCGGGAACAATTTGGTGATGTGGAAAGGCATAGAGGAATTGATACACCGGGGTGCACGTCGTCTCCATTTCGGCCGCACTTCCTGTGATAACCAGGGGCTCCGGCGGTACAAACGCGCTTGGGGCGCGAGGGAAGAGCCGATCAGCTATCTGCGGCTCGATGTCTCGGCTGGAACCTGGGCCAGTATCAATGGACATGCTTCCGCGCTCCACGAACGTTTTTTTTGCCGAATGCCTTTAACGGTGAACCGGTTGGCCGGTAGCCTGGTCTATCCGCACCTGCACTAGAGCCTTCACTTGAACTTTTATGCCACCTAACTCCCCGGAAGCCCCAGCCTCAAGCTTCAATGTGCATGACATTTTGTCTGCACTTTTTAAGCACAAGAAAAAGATCTTGCTCCTGGGCGTGCTCGGGCTGGGGGCGGCCTGCGCTTTCTACCTTGTTTCTGAGCCTGTTTTTCAATCGAACGCAACTCTGCTTGTCCGCTACGTCTTGGACAGGAGCATTGTTGATCAGGTCGATGGGACTGCCAGCAAGGGGCCAAGAACGAACGATACTATCATCAATGCGGAGGTGCAGATCCTAAAGAGCTGGGACCTTGCCGTGCAAGTGGCCCAGGCTTTGGGACCGAAGCGAGTTATTCCCGACAGCGAGAAGGAGCCTACCGTAGACGCCGCCGCTGGGACTATTCTCGGCGGCCTAACTGTCACCACGAAGAAGGCAAGCAACATCATCGCCGTGAGCTATCAGAATGCTCACGCGGACGTGGCGAGCCTCGTATTGAATGAGCTCATAACTCGCTACTTCACCAAGCATCTTGAAGTGCACCGCTCCGCTGGGGCATTCGATTTCGTCAACCAACAGACGGACCAGGTCAGGATGCGTCTGAATCAAATCGAAGACGCGCTGAAAACCTTGAAAGGAAAGGCCGGATTTATTGCACTTCCGGAAAGTGTTGCCGCGCTGGGCA
>JACCTI010000066.1 GCA_013812515.1 Chthoniobacterales bacterium | reverse complement strand
GCGTCGTTACCGATCAGCCCGAGCTCCGCGCGCGCCGCGACGATGACGCCGGGCAGCTGTAAGCGGAATTTGCCGAGCAGCGCTTCGGTCGCGCCTACCGAGAGCAAGACTACGATCACGAGCGTCGCCCATTCCGCCACGTGCCGCTTTCTTGCCATGATTGCGGACCTCGCCGTGAAGGCGAGTGCCAGACCGGCCGCGACATAAATCGGCCAGAGAAAGACCGGGCGAACGAGTCGTAAATCGAGCAACTCCAAAGCGCCGTGGTGGACCAGTTCCAGCTCACTGCGGCCATGCGGCAAAGCGATGGAAATCTTCTTTGTTTTCTTCGGATCAACCACGATCAGCAACTCTCGGTTCCCATTGCGGACGCTGAAAAATTCAAGCGTCGCCTTGCCCTTTGGCTTCACGTCACAAAGGAGTCTGTGCGGAACGCGCAGATCAACGGGAAAAACCAGATGTGCATCGTCGCGCAGGATAATCTGCGGCACGACCCTGCTGCCGCGAATCGCGAAATTCTGCCAGACGCTGCCAGATTGCTTCGATGCATCGGAATGATCATCCACATAAAGGCGCTGCGTCTCCGCGCTGAGCCAATCCGCCACGCCGATCACGCAGACGAAAATCAGCGCGAGATTTCCGAAGAAAAATCTTCGCGAGCTCCTTCCTGCGCGCGCGGGCGCGACAAAGCCCACACTGTCCTGTGCTGCAGTTGTCATGAATGACTCGATTTCGTCGCCTCAAATTGCTGCCAGGCCTGCCATGCGCGCTCCCAGTTCTGCTTCACAGACCATCCTTCAGCCTCCAGAAAGTGAAAGTAAGCCGGCGCTCCGGGCTGCGCCGTGAATCGCCGCAGCGTCGACGCCAGGTTCGGGTTCAAGTCGTTCACGAGCGCTGTTGCGCCAGGCCGACTGAAGGAAGCAACGCGCGGGGAGATACGCGAGCGCGGGCAAGCTACGAGGGCCGCGACGACGACATCGAAGAACATGCCTAACGAGTGTTGCGGCGGAAGCACCGCGAGCAGCAGACCGAGCAATGCCACCACAATCCCCTCGGCCCACTTCTCCGTCGCGCCGCCGAGGAAACACCCGAGGATCGGGAGCGCGCCCGTCGCGTAATCCCGCCACAACGACTCGGATGAGGAACGCCTGCGCGATCGCTTTCTCGATAGCGGCGCGACCTCTCCCATCAGGCAAGCGGGCGTATCATGGTATGAATTAGCTGGATTTAGCACCTAGTTGTTCGACTCATTGGAAAGCCACCCTGCTACGACCGCGCAAGGGCCCACCAACGACCGGCTCCCGGAGACCGCAACGCCGATCACGGGTGCGCTTCCGGCGGCGAACAGCAGCCAGTTCTTGTAGACACCTCGCGCAGCGCAGCCAAAAGGAAAGATGTAGCGAGCGCGCAATAGGCGACACCCTGGTCACGAACGAGCACGTGCCCGCGGCTCGCACCTCGCCGAGCGCCGAAGTCAGCATCTCGCCCTCACCACCTTGTCGTGGGGCAAGTTGTAGCCGCGACGCGTGCGCGTTCTGCGCGTGGCTGCGGGAAGAGAGCGAAAGATGCCCGCGCGCGCCGGCCACCCAAGCGTGGTCACGAACTTCGCGAGCAATCCCACGTCTTTCAGCGCTTCGAGCACGGCGCGGACATTCGCGTTCCCAAACGGATGCGCGACGAGAATCATTCCACAGGGGCGTGCCCGGCGAGACGGCGATACGCGTGTGCGTAGAATTCAATCGGCTCCAGCTCAGTCGCTAACTCTTGACGAGTTTGCGTGGCACGCCGCGCGTATTCGAGCTCGTCCATTCGTGCTGCCTCTTCGAGCAGCGCCGCCAGCGCTTTAGGATCGTTCGGCGGGCAAATCAGCGCGTGCCGCCCGCCCGCTTCCGGCAAACCGCCGTCCCGCGTGATGATACAGGGCACCCCGAGATGGCGCGCTTCGATTGCGGTCAAACCGAAATTCTCCTTCGTGTTGGGTGGCACAACCATCCACCGCGCGTTCTTGATCCGCTCCGCCTTGGTCGCTTCGTCGACGAACCCGAGAAGAGTCACGCCCGCGATTTCGCGCCGCTTAATTGCGTAATCAATCAGCTGCCGCAGTGGCCCGTCTCCCATCAGCACCAGCGGCCAGCGCTCGCGATCGAGCGCCGCCAGTGCATACGCATCCAGGAGCGTATCGATGCCTTTATTTGCGACCCAGCGTCCGATGAAGACGAAGCCGCTCCGCTCTTCCGGCGCGGTCCAGCCCTCCGGCAATTTCGAAAGGGTCGGCACTTTCCTGCTGCCAGGGCGTTTCCGGTGCGGCTCCCACGTATCCCAGACAAACTGCGAGTTATACCAGCGCTCGTCCGCGAGGCTGGCGGCGAAGCGCCAGAGCAGGCGGCGCGGGCTCAGCTCGCGCGTCATGTAGTTGTGGATCGTCATCGCGAGCGGTTTGCGAAAGAGCTTCGCAAACAAAGCCACGTCCGGCGGCGCATTCTGCAAATGCACCACGTCTGACCAACGGATCGTCTCAATCAGATCGCGATCCGCGCCGCGATCTGTGTAGATGATGTTCTCGCCTTGGAGCATCGTCTTCAGCCCAGGCTGCAACGCGAAGTTTTCCACGCGCTTCACGCAGATACGCACTTCGATGTCCGGCTGACGGCGAACGGTCGCGGCGATCGCCAGAACGAAGGCCTCAATCCCTCCGTAGGCCCCCGTCGACGGGCTCACGATAACCACTTTTGTCCTGCTCATTGTGCCATGACTCTGGTCGCCTCTGCGCTCGTGAGTTGCAACGCTGCGGCAAATTCTGCCGCGATGCGAGACCAGGAGGCGGTGCGTTCCTGCCGCCTCCGCCCCTCGAAGCGCGGAGATGTTCTTCCTGCCAAAACCGTTCGATCCCGGTCAGCTCGCGCTGAAAGTGCGCGAGGCGCTGGACGCGCAGAAGAGTTGAGGGGTGATGGTTGATGGTTGATGGGAAAGAATGGCCAGCGGCGTTTCTCCCTCAACCCTCAACCCTCAACCCTCAACCTCCTTCGCAGACATCGAAGCGGCGCGTGGCCGAATCGAAGGAGCCGTCTATCACTCGCCGTGCCCACGTTCCATTCCCTTGAGCGAGCTCACGGGCATGGAGATTTTTTGCAAGCTCGATAATCTCCAGCGCACCGGAAGCTTCAAGGAACGCGGTGCACGGAATGCGCTCGCGCAATTGCCGCCGGAGCAGCAGAAGCGTGGCGTCATCGCCGCCTCGGCGGGTAATCATGCGCAGGCGCTCGCCTACCAGGGCAAGCTCCTCGCGACTCCGGCGACGGTCGTGATGCCAAAGTTCGCGCCGCTCGTCAAAGTGAGTAATTGCCAGAAGCTCGGCGCAACCGTCGTGATGCATGGCAAGGACTTCGGGGAAGCCAAAGCGCACGCACATGAAATCGCAAAGGAGCGCGGCCTTGCCTACATCGATGGCTACGATGACCCGGCGATTATCGCAGGTCAGGGCACGATGGGAGTCGAGATCGTCGAACAAGTGCCGGAACTCGATGCCGTTGTTGTCCCGGTGGGTGGCGGTGGTTTGCTGGCCGGGGTGGCTCTCGCGGTGAAAACGTTGCGACCGCAGGCGAAAATCATCGCAGTGGAAGCGGAAAACGTGGCGAGCTTTTCCGCGGCGAAACGCGAAGGCAAACCGATCCGCATCGATACGCATCCGACCCTCGCGGATGGTCTGGCCATTCCGACCGTTGGCGCCAATGCCTTCGAAATCGCGAAGGATCTCGTCGATCGCTGTGTGACCGTGTCCGAGGAGCAGATTGCGCTTTCGATTCTGCGGATCGTGGAGCTGGAAAAAGGCGTCGTCGAAGGCGCCGCCGCCACTCCCCTCGCTGCCTGCATGTCAGGCCAGCTTGCGGAGCTCGCGGGCAAAAAAGTCGTTCTGCTCCTCTGCGGCGGCAACATTGATCCCAATGTGTTGAGCCGGGTCGTCGAGCGCGGCCTAGTCGCAGATGGTCGCCTCTGCCGCTTTACCGCGGTGATCAGCGATCGGCCCGGCGGTCTCGCAGATCTCGCAAGGCAGATCGCATCGGCCGGCGCGAGCATCAAACAAGTGGTGCACGACCGCGCTTTTGCCGGTTCGGACGTTTCCGCGGTGCATGTCCTTTGCACGGTCGAAACGCGCAACCATCAGCATCTCGCCGATGTGCGAGAACGCTTGCGAAGTCATGGCGTGCAGACGTTCGACTCGAAATAGGGGGCGCGAGCGCTTCGACGGCGACTCTTGAATCGGCGACCGTGCTCCGTATTTTCGGGGATGCACAAGGTCGAGACGGATCTCCTGGATGAACCGGCGCGGAAAGGCCTGCCGAAACAGCCGGAAATTCCGCCGAACGATCGTTTGGACTCCTTCGCTCGGCGACACATCGGCCCGAACGCATGCGCGGTTGCGGAGATGCTCCGAGCGGTTGGTTTCGAGAGCCTGAACGCTTTGATCGACGCGACGGTTCCCGAGAACATTCGGGTCGAAAGACCGCTTCATCTGCCGGAGCCGCTTGGCGAACGTGAAGCGCTCGATGAGCTCCGCGTGATTTCGCGCAAGAACAAGGTCATGCGTTCGTTGATCGGCGCGGGCTACTCGGACACGATCACTCCGCCGGTGATCCAGCGGAATGTTCTCGAGAATCCCGGCTGGTATACCGCCTACACGCCTTACCAGGCGGAGATTGCGCAAGGCCGGCTTGAGGCGTTGCTCAATTTCCAGACGATGGTGACGGATCTCACGGCTCTGGACATCGCGAACGCATCGATGCTCGACGAAGCCACCGCCGCCGCGGAAGCAATGACGCTCTGCCGCGCGGCTATGGCGGGGGGCGGCGAACCGGGCAACTCCCGAGGTTTCTTCATCTCCGCGGAATGTCATCCGCAGACCATTGAAGTCGTGCAAACACGCGCGGAGCCGCTCGGTATTCGCGTGATTGTCGGCGATCATCGCGAGTTCGATTTCAGCGAAAAGGTGTTCGGCGTTCTGCTGCAATATCCCACAACGACCGGCGGCGTTTTCGATTACAGCGATTTCATCAGCAAAGGCCACGACGCAGGTGCCCTGGCAGTAGTTGCGGCGGATATTTTGAGTCTGACGATGCTGCGACCTCCGGGAGACTTCGGCGCCGATGTGGCCGTCGGATCCACGCAGCGCTTCGGCGTGCCGCTCGGCGGCGGTGGACCTCATGCCGGTTACATGGCGACGAAGGATGCGTTCAAGCGTTATCTGCCGGGCCGGTTGGTCGGTGTCTCTCACGATGCGGAAGGTCGCCCCGGCTATCGTCTCGCGCTGCAAACGCGCGAGCAGCACATCCGGCGAGACAAAGCGACGAGCAACATTTGCACGGCGCAAGTCCTCCTTGCGGTAATCGCATCAATGTATGCGGTCTATCATGGGCCGCGCGGCTTGAACTCGATCGCGAAGCGGATCCATCGCCTAACGAATGTGCTCGCGCAGGGTTTGCGACGCCTCGGTTGCAAGGTCGCAGACGTGCCTTTCTTCGACACCATTCGCGTTGCCGAGCTTGAGAGCTCAGGGATCTTGGAAGCGGCGCGCAACGCGGGTTACAACCTGCGCGATCTCGGGGAGGACGGCATCAGCATCGCGCTGGACGAGAGGTCGACCGAAAGCGATCTCGCGCAGCTTTGGCGCGTCTTCAACGAAGGACAGGCGGCCGGGTTCGATGCGGACGATTTGGCTAACGAGAGCTCGCCCGCGCTCGAACCTTTCGCCCGCACCTCCGAGTTCCTGACCCATCCCGTTTTCAACACCCATCATACGGAGACGGAGATGCTGCGCTATCTGCGCCGGCTTGAATCGCGTGATCTGTCGCTCACCACTTCCATGATCCCGCTTGGGTCTTGCACGATGAAGCTGAACGCGACGGCGGAGATGTTCCCGATTTCCTGGCCGGAGTTTGCGAGGATTCACCCGTTCGCCCCGCCAGATCAGCTCGCGGGCAACAAAGAAATGTGCCGCCTCCTGGAGACCTGGCTGGCGGAAATCACGGGCTTCGCGGCGGTTTCGTTGCAGCCGAATGCCGGCTCGCAGGGCGAGTATGCGGGGCTGCTCGCGATTCGCGCATATCATCGCTCCCGCGGCGAAGGGAACCGCAAGGTTTGCCTTATTCCGCAGTCGGCGCACGGAACGAATCCGGCGAGTGCAGTGATGGCTGGTTTCAAGGTTGTGCCAGTTGCAACCTTGAAAGACGGCGACATCGATCCCGCTGATTTGCGCCTGAAGGCGGACCAGCACGCCAACGATCTCGCGGCTCTAATGGTGACCTATCCTTCCACGCACGGGGTATTCGAGACGACCATCCGCGATCTCTGCGAAATCGTGCACTCGCACGGAGGGCAGGTTTACATGGATGGCGCGAACATGAACGCGCAGGTCGGCCTTTGCCGTCCTGGCGATTTCGGGCCGGACGTTTGCCACCTCAATCTGCACAAGACGTTCTGTATTCCGCACGGCGGCGGCGGACCCGGCGTCGGACCGATTGGTGTGTCCGAACACCTGGTCCCTTTCCTTCCAGGCGCTCCTGTAATCGAAAATCGAAAACCCAAAATTGAAAATCGCACGGGACCCGTATCGGCCGCGCCCTACGGCAGTGCGAGCATCCTCACGATTTCGTGGATGTACATCCGCATGATGGGGGCCGAGGGACTCACCGAGGCGACGGAGATCGCAATCCTGAACGCGAACTACATTGCCAGGCGTTTGGACCCGTATTTCCCAGTTCTCTACAAAGGCCGGCACGGCTCGGTGGCGCATGAATGCATTGTGGATTTGCGCCAATTCAAGAGCGCCGGCATAGAAGTGGAGGACGCTGCCAAGCGTTTGATGGATTACGGCTTCCACGCGCCGACCATCTCCTTCCCTGTGCCCGGCACGATGATGATCGAGCCGACGGAGAGCGAGACGAAGGGGGAGATGGACCGGTTCTGCGAAGCGATGATCTCCATTCATGGTGAAATCCAGGAGATCGTCTCGGGGCGTGCCGACAAGGGCAACAACGTGCTGAAGAATGCGCCGCACACTGCCCGGCAAGTGAGCGCTGATCGTTGGGAGCGGCCGTATACACGGGAGAAGGCGGCGTATCCGGCGAAGTGGACCCGCGAGGCGAAGTTCTGGCCAGCCATGGCGCGGATCGACAACGTTTACGGCGATCGGAATCTCTTCTGCTCCTGCGTGCCGATGGACGAACTGCCGGATTAAGCAGTGACTGATCGCTTGTTGTAGCCGGGGGCGTTGACCCCGGCAGCACGGACGCGCTACTTCGACAGTCTGGCGAGCGCGAAACGGCGCCCTTCCGGAAGCCGGCGCCAGCCCGCCGCTAACAACTCGCGCGTCCCAGCGCTACGGGTTTTCCGACGCCAATTCTGGCGTACCTGCGACGCGCGTCGGCACCAAGCGCAAACCTGTCCCGGTCGTGACGTCAGCGGACTCTTCCCCCGCTTCGTGATACTCAGCGTCGCCGTTCACCTGCCAAAGATCGTAAAGCTTGGTGTCAGCCAGAATGTTCTCAACGCAGAGCATTGCTGTCATCATCGCGTGATCCTGGTTGTTGTATTTGTGCATCCCATTGCGGCCGACCAGATGCAGGTTCGGGAAACGCGCTTCGAGTTCATCGCTAATCGTCGCGACATGCCGGGCGTAGTCGTCATCGTAAACCGGATAGGCCTTTTTCTGCCGAACGATGGTTCCGTCGAGCACATCGCCTTCCTGGCAGAGACCGATTTGACGCAGTTCCTTGGTCGCAAGTTCGATCAGCTCAGCATCCGTTGAATCCCAGAGGCCGTCGTGTTCGAAGCAGAAGTACTCGAGACCGTAGCAGGCCTTCTCCTCAGCCGGGACCATCTCCGGCGACCAGGAACGGAAGTTCTGAATCCGTCCAACCTTCACACTCGGATCATGGATGTAGATCCAGTTGTCCTCGAACGCGTCGCGGTTTTTCAGAATCAGCATGACGGTAAGGAAGTCGCGATACTTCAAGCTATTCGCGGCGCGCTTTGCAGCATTTGAGACGCTTGGCTGCAAGCCATTCACCAGCTCGCGCATCGGGGCTGAGGAAATGACATGCTCCGATTGGAGCGTCTGCACATTTCCGTGCTGATCTTGAAAGCGCAGGTTCCATGATGAGGTCGCATTGTCGTAAGCGCAGCCCACAACCTTGCTGCCCATGTGAATTTCACCGCCTAACTGCTTCGTCTTCTCCGCGCATGCTTCCCACATCATGCCGGGGCCTTTGCGCGGATACTTGAAAGAATTAATCAAGGTCTTGATAACCTTGTTTGGGTCTTTCGGCTGCTTTTGCGGAAAGAGCGCGTTCTTTATCGCGCTGCCGAGTGAAAGGCCCTTGATGCGTTGCGCCGCCCAGTCGGCCGAGATCTCCTTGCAGGGCATGCCCCAGACCTTTTCGGTATAGCTCTTGAAGAAAGTATTAAAGAGACGCTTGCCGAACTGGTTGCTCACCCAATCCTCGAAATTAGCGGGATTTGAGACTGGAAAGAGCCGGGCTTTCATCCAGGAGAGCACACAAAGCGTCGACTGGAAGACGCCCAGCTTCGTGAGCGCCTCAAACGCCTTCAGCGGATAAGCGAAAAACTTGCCACCGTAAAAAATCCGGGAGGAACGCGGACGATCGAGCATATCGTGCGGCAGAATTTCGTGCCAAAAGTCGTTTACCTCTTTTGACTTCGAGAAGAAGCGGTGGCCGCCAATGTCGAAATGGAATCCCTTGTAGGTCGCGGTCCGCGAAATGCCGCCAACGTAAACCGGATCTGCCTCCAGGACGGTGACCTCGACATTGTTCTTGGAGAGCAGATAGGCGGCCGTCAAGCCGGCCGGTCCTGCGCCAATGATTGCTACGTTAGTTTTCATGTTTGGTTAAGCGACCCAATCCCCCCGTGTAAAATTCCATACCCACCATCCCTGAAGGCTGAGCCCCGCTGCACAGAGAAGTGCGACTGTCGCCATCGCGAGCGCCCGGACCCGGAACGACGGCGGGGGAAGGTGAGCCAAAAAGTGCAAAAGCGCCAGAACGATTAACGCGTGCGCACAGAACTGATATCGCAACATGCTTTCCATCTGGACGGAGGCAACTCCGCTCACCGCGATATAGTATGTAACGAAAGCGGCGAAATAGATGCCGATGCGGTGCTGCCAGGCGGTGCGGCGTCGGATGGCAGGCACGAGCTCGCACGCGCCGACCAGCACGAAACACACGGCCCCGAGTGTCATCATGAGCTGGCTCCACTGCGTCGGATCGTCCAGCGGGGGGAGCATGAAGTGATAGCTCTCCGGTTTTAGGACCGCGAGGTAGTCGGGCTTAATCGCCCAGCCGGCTTGCTGGGTGAGCATATAGAGATCCCACCGCCCCCAGCGCAGGAGACAGTAGATGAAAAAGCCGATTGTGCCGAGGCTCGCCACCGCGGTCAGCGCTATTGCTCCCGCATAACGTCCGAGCCAGCCACGTACGTTGTGCAGTCCGCCCCATCCCCGCTCAAACATCACGCGCACCACGGGCAGAGCGGCACAAGGCAGTCCGACGATGCGGGTGGCTGACATCACGATGCCATGCAAGGCCGCCATGATCTTGGCGGTTCGCCCTTCCGCCGTCGTCCAGTAGATGAACCCGAAGAGCGCCATTAGAAAGAGCGATTCTGAATATCCAACCACAAGAAAAAACGCGGTGGGATGGGCGAAAACGGCGAACGCCCCGATTCCCTGCAGCGAGAGCGAAAGGCCCCATCGATCGCAGAAGAGGAAGAAATACGTCCAGAACGCCCAAGCCGCCGCTTGCGCGGTAACAAGAAGAGCGTGGTAGGTGTTCAGGCCGATCCAGTGATGCAGCGCGCCCGCGAGTATCGGATAAGCGGGAAAAAAGGCGACATTCGATACTTCCATCATCTTCCGGTCCATGGGAGGGAGGATCGTCTCATATCCGCGGTCCACGATGCTGGCAAACCAGTAGCTATCGTGCTGGATGAGCGTGTCGTAGCGGTAGGAAAGCGGGCCTTCGGGAGCGATGAAAACCACGGCCGCGAAAAGCTGAAGCAGCATCACGAGCAGCCCAAGCGATAGAGCTCGGAACGGACTCGGCTTGCGGTTTGTCAATTTGGGAGGCCCAGATGGAAGTGCGGCGTCAACGACACCGCGCGGAAGCGCGCCACTTGCCCACTTCGCACTGGCGAACGGAAATCGCCTCGTCGTGGGCAGTTGGACGCCGGATTCCATCGAGCCACTTTTTGACGCTCGCCTCGGCGCTTTATTCGCTCGCGCGTCAGAATCATCGCGGAGCGTCCCCGGAAGGCTGGAGAATCGATTCCGACACACTCCTATGGCTACCCATCCTTTCTCGATGCTTCCTCCGTTCGATCGCGAGTCCGGCGATCTGCACGTTGTGATCGATACGCCGAAAGGCAGCCGGAATAAGTTCGCGTGGAGAGAAAAGCGTGAACTATTCGAGTTGGGCGGGGTCCTACCCGCGGGCGCGGTGTTTCCCTACGATTTCGGATTTATCCCTAATACGCGCGGCGGTGATGGCGATGCGCTTGACGTGCTGGTGCTGATGGATGAGCCGGCGTTTAGCGGCTGTCTCGTGGCATGCCGGGTTTTGGGCGTGATCGAGGCGGAGCAGACCGAGAAAGGCAAGACCCTGCGCAATGATCGGCTCATTGCCGTTGCGTCGACTTCGCGGACGCATGGCCACTTGCAATCGCTCGATGATTTGAATGCGAAGATCGTCGACGAGATCGAGCACTTCTTCGTTTCGTACAACGCGGCCAAGGGGAAGAAGTTCAAGCCGCTCGGGCGCTCCGGCCCTGAGCGAGCGCGGGAACTGGTCCTTCGGGGAACTCGGAACTCAGGTGTCGGAGGGAGGAAGAAACGTCCAAGATCCAACGTTCAACGCTCCACGTCCAAGTAACGGAAGCGTGCTGCTTCTTTCTCAGTTGAACGTTGGACGTTCTCCTGATTGCACCTCAGTGCCCGCCGGTGACCGTATACCCTTCGCGCCGCAGATCCTCCGCGAGATCGATTTCCATTTGCGCGGCCGCGTCATACGGCATCGGATTCAGATGCTCGTATAGCTCAGGCATCAAGCAGACGCCGTACTTCTCGACCACCCAGGCCGCCTGGTAGCCGTTCCGATGGTTCTCAAACCGATGGGCTGGCGGTAGCCCGCTCATCCCAACGTAGACGCAGGGCTTAGCCGGATCGCGCTTCCGATTGACGCGGAGAACGGACGGATGTTTCGCCACCTTCGGGTCTAACAAGATGACGTATACGTTGTGATGAAACGGTTCCCCCTTCTTCTCCTGGTCGAGTGGTCGCAGTCGCCTTCTCCGCATCCGCTGACGTTCACGACGCGGAGCCGTGAACGTCAAGCAGACGCGTTTTGGGGGGAAGTTGTATTGTAGCCGGTGGCGCTGACCCCCGGCCGTGTTTCTGCATCAGCGGATAGCAGCGCGAGACGAGGCCATGCGCTCGGCTACAACTCTCGCGAACCGAACACTTGTTATGGCAAGAGGCTCAGAGTGTATACCCCTCCACCAAACCGACACCGGTGCTGCCGTTATTTCCACGCACAATCGCGGTGTAACCTCCCGGGACGAGCGTCGCGATGATGGCTGCTTCCTTCTCGTTCGGCGGCGGAACAGTCGAAGCGATAATCTCCGCTTCCTGCGTGGCGCGCCAGTTGTCGTTGCTGATCGAATTGCCGTTGCTGTCGAAGAGCTCCAGCGTCGGATCCGCCAGCTTTCCGGGGACGGGCAATGAAGGCCCGATCGCCCGTATAATCACCTTCGCTGGTTCGTTTCCGCCCACGATGAAACCGCCAATCATGGCGTTGTCGCCCGTCTGCACGAGGCCGCGCGAAGAGATGTTCGCGAGCTGCGCCGGAGCGCCGGCCTCCAGATCATAGACTTCCACCAGGCCGACACCCGTTCCTCCAGTCTTGCCCCGCAAGATCGCCGTGTGCGGCCCCGGGCTCAACGTGACCACGATCGCCGATTCCAGATTGCTGCTGGGCGGGATCGTGGTGGCGATGATCTCCTGCTGCTGATTGGAGCGCCAGTCGTCGTTCGTCATCGCGCCGTTATCCAGGCTGAGGGTCGGATCGACCAAAGCGCCGCTCACCGGCAGCGAAGATCCGATCCCGCGAATGATCACTTTCTTCGGCACCGAGCCGGTGACGATAAATCCTGCGATGAGCACGTTGTCGCCCGTCTCCACCTTAAGGCGTGTGGAAATGTTGAGCGCTTTCGACGCAGGGGATTCGCTCCCGCGATTGTCGCCTTCACTCCGGTTGCGCCGAGGGCGATCTGCGCATTCGAGCTGACAGACGTGAACGCGCCGCTGCTCGAGCGGTAGCCGAGTGGGCTGAAGGTGTCCGCGGGATCTGGCGCATAGCCGTTGAT
>JACCTI010000120.1 GCA_013812515.1 Chthoniobacterales bacterium | reverse complement strand
GTGCCGGACCGGCTCGCGGGCCGCATTCTCGGGATGGGCGATATCCTCGGCCTCGTCGAGAAAGCGGCGGAAGCTTTCGACGAAGAGGAAGCCGCTCGCATGGAGCGGAAGCTCCGGACCGCGTCATTCGACTTCAACGACTTCCTGGCCCAATTCAAGATGATGCGGAAGATGGGACCGCTGGAGAATCTCCTTGGCATGATCCCGGGGCTGAGTAACATGCAGGGTCTTTCCGTCGACGAGAAGCAGATCAAACGCACTGAAGCGATTGTCCTCTCAATGACAAGCAAAGAGCGGACGCGGCCCGACATTCTGAATGCCCGGCGGCGTCAGCGCATCGCTCGAGGTAGCGGCAGCAGTGTCACGGAAGTGAATGATCTGCTCCAGCGTTTCAACCAGATGCGTAAGATGATGAAGAACGCCGGGAAAATGAAGAAGATGATGGCGCAGATGGCGCGAATGAAGAATTAAGACGAGCCCTCGCCTCAATCCTCTCCCTAAGGGAGAGGAGGACGCGTCAGCGCCAGGTGAGGGGGAATTACCGACAGAACCAACAACATGGCAGTTTCAATCAGACTACGAAGAGAAGGCACGACCAACCGCCCGTACTACAAGGTCGTAGTGGCGGATAGCCGCAGCCCGCGCGACGGCAAATTCATCGAGATCATCGGCACCTACGATCCGAAGAAGAAGGACCATAACAGTACGCTGAAGCTGGATCGCATTGATCACTGGATTTCGAAAGGCGCACAGCCCTCCGATACGGTGCGCAGTCTGATCAAGAAGAACAAGAAGGTCGCGGCGACTCCTGTCGCAGAAGCGGCGGTGTAGCGGCGGGATGACCGCCGAAGTCTTCTGCCCCGAGTTCGCGCTTTCGGCGGTCACACCCCGCCGCAACAATAGAGGGCCTTAGATGAAGCAATTTCTCGAATTCGTCATCCGCCAGCTCGTCGAGTTTCCCGACGAGGTGATGCTCTCGGAAATCGCAAACGGCAAGACCTTCCTCTTCCGTCTTCAAATGCGGCAGAGCGACGTCGGCCGGATCATCGGTCGCAACGGACAAACGATTCAGGCTATTCGCGCGCTTCTTTCCAGTTCCGCCGCACGGCACGATCAACGCGCCACACTCGAGATCATCGAGTAGTTGCAGACGCGCTTGTCCCAAGCGCCGGACTCGGCAAACACCTTCCCGCGTCAGGCGTTTGACACAAACGCCTCTACAAGTTCAACCTCGGGTCGCGAATGCGCATCGACATCCTGACACTTTTCCCCGAGATCTGCCGGGCTCCGCTGGGCGAAAGCATAATGAAGCGCGCGCAGGAAAGTGGTGCGCTGGAGCTGAGAATTCATAACCTCCGCGACTGGACGACGGATAAGCACCGCATGACGGACGACGCGCCGTTCGGCGGCGGGCAGGGGATGGTCATGAAACCCGAGCCCATTTTTGCCGCCGTCGAATCCCTGCAAAGAAATGACAGCATGGTCATCTTGATGACCCCGCAGGGAAGGCGTTTCAATCAGGAGATCGCAGCGAAGTTCTCCTCGCAGCAGCACCTGATTATCGTTTGCGGGCACTACGAAGGGATTGACCACCGCGTGACCGAACAGCTCGCGGACTTGGAAATTTCAATCGGAGATTATGTCCTGACGAATGGTGCCATCGCCGCGGTTGTAGTGGTCGATGCAGTCACGCGGCTGCTTCCACGCGTGTTAGGGCACGAGCAGTCCGCGGCGGATGATTCGTTCTCCAGCGGTCTGCTTGAGGCGCCGCAATACACGCGCCCTGCTGAGTTTCGCGGCTGGAAAGTACCGGACGCGTTGCTCTCCGGAAATCACGCTGCGATTGCGGCGTGGCGCAGAGAACAGGCGCTAGCCCGAACCGAACAAAACCGGCCTGATCTGCTCTCGAAAGAGGATCGCTGAGTTCTGGGGAGCGCAGGCTGCCATCGACTGCACGCTAGGCTAGACCGATGGCCGAAAGACGTTTCCGGTTCGGGCGAAGTTGTAGCCGGGCACGCCGAACCCGGTCTTTTGTGGGAGCCACGTCGGACCCGCCGGGGTCAACGCCTCCGGCACAAGTGTCGCGGACCGGAAATGATTTCGGCAATTGCTCTGGCAGCGTGCGCTCGCCCAAAAAAATAGGTCCCCGGTTAATGAATCCGGCCGAGGACGATGCAGGCGTTAATGCCGCCGAAACCGAACGAATTGCTCAGGACATGATTGAGCTTCGCGGGCCGGCCCTCGTTAGGCACGACGTCCAGATCACAGGCAGGATCAGGGTGCACACGATTAAGGGTGGGCGGGAGCCAGCTTTCCTCGATGGCTAACGAGCAAATGGCGGCTTCGATCGCGCCGGTCGCGCCGAGCGGATGGCCCGTGAAGCTCTTCGTGCCGCTTACCGCGAAGCGCCTCGCGTGCTCACCGAAGACCTGCTTCAAAGCCATTGTCTCCGTGCTGTCGTTGAGCTGAGTGGAGCTCGCGTGCGCATTCACATAATCGATCTGCTCCGGTGCAAGGCGCGCGTCCGCCAAGGCATCACGCATCGCGCGAATAGAGGATTCGCCGCCCGGCAGTGGAGACGTCATGTGAAAGGCGTCATTGTTCAGACTGTAGCCGAGCACTTCAGCGTAGATGTGCACGCCGCGCGATCGCGCATGTTCGAGCTCCTCAATCACGAGAGAAGCGGCGCCTTCTCCCATGACAAACCCGTCGCGCGCCAGATCGAACGGCCGGCATGCCTCGGCCGGATCACCGGTTGATTGGCTCATCGTCTTGATGATAGCGAACGCGCCGAACGTGAGCGGACTTAAGGGGGCTTCCGCGCCGCCTGCAATGACGACGTCGGCGAAATCATCCCGGATATAACGCAAGGCCTCACCGACTGCGACCGTCCCGCTGGCGCAGCTGTTCGAGTTGGTGGTGCCGACACCGCGAAAGCCGAATTCAATTGCGATGTTTGAATGGGCAGACCCGCCGAAGACCTGTAACGCGAGCGTTTGATTCACTCCACGCGTGCCCTTCTTTAAAAAGTGAGCGTGTTGATCTTCCGCATTCGCGATCCCGCCGAGGGCGGTGCCGAAGCTGACGCCGACGCGGTGCTGCGGATTCTCGCGCGACCAGGAGAGACCAGCGTCCTCGAGCGCCATGCGCGTGGAAGCGACAGCGAACTGCGCATAACGATCAAGCCGCTTCAACCGGTGCGGCGGAAAATGATCTTCCGGAATCCAGTCGTCGATCTCGCCGCCACAATGCGCATGAAACGCTGTCGTATCGAAGCTAGAGATGCGCTTGATTCCACTTTTCTCCGAGCGAAGGCCGCGCCAGAATTTTTCTCTCCCGGTCCCAATACAGGTGATCGGACCGATGCCGGTGATCACCGCCCGGCGGAGAGTTCCATTTCGCATTCGCCTGCTTTAACCCCGCGCTTCCAGATGAGTTTTCATGTGCCGCAACGTTTCGTTCGCGACGTGATGGATGAAGAAATTACCGATTACCTGATCCGCGATGGGCGCGAGTGCCGGGAGACGAAATTGCAGGTCGTGCACAATCTCCACCAGCACGCCGGCCGGTGTCTCGTTGAAAGTCCAGACCACGCGCATGCCTTTGGTAAAGGCCTTTAGGTGATGAAAGCGGACCTCGAGGTTGGCGCGGTCAATGATCTGCTCCGAAGTCCACGCGATCGGGATTCCGGAACGAACAGCGCCCATCATCACGATGTTACGCCCCGCGCTGCGCTCGAGATAATGGATGTAACGATAATGCGGGAGAATTTTCGGCCACAGTTCCAGGTTGGCCGCGGTTTCGAAGATCGCCATCCGCGGGGCGTGCATGACGATGGAGTTGCCGTTGTGCATCTGTGAGGGGAAACGCTCGCGCGCATCTGTGTTCGACGTTACTCTCGCCAGCACCCGCCAGCAACGCAGGAGACTGCTTAATGGCTTTCGACGGTGAGGGGGCATTGCGAAAAGTGCAAACGCAAGTTGGAGCCGCACAAAGCGGGTTATATCTGTAACCTTTGAGCGCACCTTTTGCGGACCGCACGGTGGAACGGCGAGCGGGTTTGTTCGGACCAATCCGCGCGAGGCGAGAGTCTGCGGCGAATGCGCGAACGCGGCGTCAATGTCCGCCATCGCGCCGGAGTGAAGAGTCTCATCGCTCGACGTACGAGGAGGTTTTATTTGTTACGGCGTCGTCAAAGTGGGAAAGCGGCAAAAACGAAAATGCACATGCGATTGCTGACCCAATCTAATGATGAGTCGTCAGAGTCAGTCCTGTTGCTTTTGGTCGTACGGAATGATGTTATCCCATTCGTCGGCAGAGGAGCGGGCAACAAACGCGACAACGGGTTCCGTGTTACTCAGGTTAAAGACACCATGAGGCACGTCGGGTTTGATGAAGATGAAATCGCCTGCTTCGTTCTCCAGCACCTGCTTGAGCCCGGGCCCGAATTCATGGCGCACTTGTCCTTCGACGATGTAAAGGATCAGCTCGAAGCCGACGTGAATATGGGCGTACGCGACGCCACCGGGCGGGATCGTAGCAATGTTGGCCGATAGTTTGGTCGTGCCCACATTTTTGGATGACATGCCTGCTTATAGTGAATCCCGTTCCAATCCCGGCGGGCGCCGCCGCCTCGGATCGTTGATATGTCCTCGTGATCTTCTACCGCGCTGAGTTGGATGTTGCTTTTGTCGTCCTTCATAAAGAGTGACCTTGCATGCTATGCGGGTGAGGCGTTGCCGACAACAGTTACCGCCTTCGTCGAAGGGGCGGAAAGCAGTGCGAATCGCGCGGGAATCATTCTTGGCTCAAGCCGAACCGCTCACGTTCGGGCTTCAGCGGCTTCCGCTTTCGCCGAACGTGCGTATTGCGATTGCTGCGCGTCGCTCGGATTGATGTAGAGATGATCATGCGTGCAGCGACTCCATCTCGGGAGCAGAGAAGGGGAGTGATCGATCGCTATCGGGAGTTTCTGCCCGTCTCCGAGGCGACACCGGTCGTCTCGTTAGGCGAAGGAAATACACCGCTGATTCCGTGTGCGCGCTTATCGGAGAAGGTCGGGCGCGGCTGCCAGGTTTTCGTGAAGTACGAGGGGTTGAATCCGACTGGCTCGTTCAAGGACCGTGGGATGACGGTCGCTCTTTCCAAGGCACTGGAGCGCGGGGCGCAGGCGGTAGTTTGCGCTTCGACCGGGAACACGTCAGCCTCCGCTGCCGCGTATGCAGCGCGGGCCTGCATTCGATGTGCCGTCATTCTCCCCGCGGGTAAAATTGCGAGTGGGAAATTGGTTCAGGCCTACGTCTATGGCGCGAAAGTGGTTCCGATCGAAGGGAACTTTGATGCCGCATTGCGCGTGGTGCGGGAACTCGGAAGACGACCCGAATTCACGATCGTGAACTCCATCAACCCGGACAGGATTGCCGGCCAAAAAAGCGCGGCCTTCGAGATCGTCGACGAGCTGGGCGATGCTCCTGACCTTCATCTTTTGCCAGTAGGCAATGCGGGCAACATCACAGCTTATTGGCGGGCTTATCGCGAGTATCACAACGCTGCAATTGCACGAAACCTCCCGGTGATGCTCGGTTTTCAGGCGGCTGGTTCAGCGCCAATCTTCCACGACAAAGTTGTTGAGAATCCGGAGACCGTCGCATCGGCAATCCGCATTGGGAACCCCGCGAGCTGGCAATCAGCCAAGGAAGCGATTCACGATTCCAAGGGAGAGATCGATATTGTCACCGACGAAGAAATCCTGGAAGCGCAGCAGTGGCTGGCGAGCAACGAAGGGATCTTCGTGGAACCAGCGAGCGCGGCTTCCATTGCCGGGCTCTTCAAATGCTGCGACGAACGAGCGGCGTACCCGTTTAAAGAGCTGCAACCGGAAAGCCGCATTGTTTGCACCGTTACCGGCCATGGCCTGAAAGACCCAGAAGCAGTGCGGTTCACGCGCGGGACGTCCGTACAGCCTCTGGAAGCAGACGTGCTGCGCGCGATCGGCTTCTGATTGACCGCGCTGTTGACAGTGGGGGTGATTCGGCGACAACGATTGACTCCGTGCGGCCACCCCTCTTTGTCAGCGCTGATTTATGCGACTGATCGTTCAAAAATACGGCGGGACGTCGGTGGGCAGCCCTGAACGTATTCGCCATGTCGCGGAGCGATTGGTCGCGACTCAGCGCCAGGGGTGCCGGGTCGTCGCGGTGATTTCCGCGATTGCCGGAGTGACTGATAGCTTGCTCAAGCTCGCGCGCGATGTGTCAGCGCAGCCGTCGGAGCGTGAATTGGACGCGCTGCTTGCAACCGGCGAGCACGCGGCCACAGCCCTCGTGGCAATGGCGGTAAACGCGCTGGGCGCGAAGGCGATCTCGCTGACGGGTGCGCAGGCCGGGGTGCTGACCGATCGAATGCACACGAGGGCGAAGATTGCGAATGTTAGCCCCAAGCAAATCCACGAGCTGCTTTCGGATGAATACATCGTTGTGGTGGCCGGTTTCCAAGGCCAGACCGCCGAAGGAGAAACCACGACTCTGGGCCGGGGCGGCTCCGATTTAACCGCGATCGCCCTAGCGGGCGCTCTGAATGCGGATGCCTGCCAAATTTACACTGATGTGGACGGGGTTTTTACCTGCGATCCGCGAGTCGTTCCGGACGCGCTTAAGATAGAGGGGATTGCCTACGATGAGCTGTTAGAGATGGCCGGCGCGGGCTCGAAGGTCATGCAATCTAGAGCCGTCGAGTTCGCAAAAAAGTTCGGGGTCGCGTTCGAGGTGCGATCCAGTTTAAAGCCCAGTGTGGGCACGATAGCCCAAGCGGAGACGGCCAATATGGAGGACGTTGTAGTCCGCGGCGTAAGCGTGGAGCGCCAGCAGGCGAAAGTGACCGTGACAGGCGTTCCCGATAAGCCGGGAAGTGCGAGCCGAATTTTCTCGGCTGTCTCCGCAGCTAACATCCTCGTGGACATGATTGTCCAGAATGCCTCTGGAAGAAATTCTACCGACATCTCCTTCACGATTCATGCGGCGGATCTTCCGAAGGTTGAACAGCTGCTTGGCCCTGTAGTCGGCGACATTGGAGCGAGACGAGTGTCGGCGCAGAGTGCAGTCGCGAAGCTCAGTGCGGTGGGAATTGGAATGCGGTCGCATTCCGGAGTAGCAGCGCGCCTCTTCGACTGCCTCGGGCGCGGCGGCATCAACATCCAACTGATCTCCACTTCGGACATCAAGATTGCCGTTATCATCAACGAAGCGGACGTTGACCGAGCGGCACAACTGGCCCATGAGGCGTTCGGATTAGGGAAGCAAGCCAGGGTTCGAAAAGCTCCTTAGCACACGCAACCACCAAGCCATGCCAGTCACGTCCGATTGCAGAATTCAGCAAAATACGTAGAAACCTTCCTAACACTCTTGAGATGGGAATTACCTAAATCTGTGGTGGCGGTATTCGCTTGCGGTTGCGAACTCCGCCAGAGTCGGCAGCCTAGCAGAACCTTGCTATTGTGCCTTTGACGCTGTCGATTCGCATTCGGGCTTTGTCAGCTGCGCGTTAGTGCCTCCGGGAAGGGTAGGAGAAGGAAGTGAGATGCGAACCAGTAAGTCTCGTTGGATAACATCAACCAATATATGTCATATAAAATTCCCTACTGTTCGCTCCCTTGATGTGCTAATTGCACCACGGTGGCACGCGCCTTACTCCCCCAATAACGGGCGTGTGAGATCTAGAGAGATTCGCGGGGCCACCAACCAAGCGCACCAGTCTTAAATATTGCTGCCCCGCCATTTCAGCTTCTGGCGCACGACGCTGAAGAAGGAAACGCCCGGGAGCGCGGCGAGTGAGAGGACGCGCGCAGATTTCCGCACCGTCACCACTGAGCCAGACTCTAAACGCAACGCTTCCCGGCCATCAACACTCAGGTAGACCGGGTAATCGCGTTCGGTCGGCTCCACTTCAATGACCGCATCCGCGCCGACGATGATGGATCGGTTCGTGAGAACATGCGGACAAATGGGCGTAATTACCAATGCTCCGGACTGCGGTGCGAGGATCGGTCCACCCGCGGACAGCGAATATGCCGTTGAACCAGTCGGGGTGGCGATGATCAAACCATCGGCATTGAACTCAGTCAGCGCTTCGCCGTTGACCCGCGTCTTAAGCCGAATCATCCGGGATACTTCGCCCCGGCTGAAAACCGCGTCATTCAGGCCGGTCATCTCGATCGAAGCACCCGCTGCGCCTTTGACACTGGCCTGGAGAAGCGTGCGTTTGCTGAATTTCATCTCGCCGGCGGCGATGCACTCCACCGCCTCGGCGTAGGCCGAAGAAGCCGCGCAGGTCAGGAAGCCGAGCGAGCCAATATTGATTCCAAAAATCGGCTTAACGGCGTCGTCCAGCTGCCCGACGACCTTGAGGATTGTTCCATCACCTCCAAGGACAACCAGCAGATCTGCGCGATTGCTAACTTCACGAATCGGAAGCCCGTGCTCAACGCCCGCATGCCTGGCTGTCTCGGACTCCACCAGCACAGTCAGCGTGAAACGCGCGAACTCCTCCTGCACGGCGCGGACGAGCTCCGCAGCGCCGGCCTTTCCCGTGTGCGCGATCAGGCCAACTGTTTTCGGGTGCATACAAAGAACTCCTGATTGCCGTCTGTACCCGTGATTCGCGACGCGACCGTGCCGATGACTACGTGCCCCGCCGCAAGGAGAAAATCCTGAACCTTGCGCTGCGCTTTTTCGTGCAAGGTGGGATCGGCCACGATCCCCCCGCGCCCGACATCCTGCGGCTGCAGTTCGAATTGCGGCTTGATCAGCGCGAGGGTCACACCGGTTGGAGTTATCAAGTCGAAAGCCCTCGGCAAGATTAAAGTCAGCGAGATGAACGACACATCAATCACGCAAAGATCGATCGGCTCCGTAACATCCGCGCTGCCGAGATAGCGCGCATTCAGATTCTCGTGCACAACAACACGCGGATCGTTGCGGATTTTCCAAGCAATCTGGCCATGGCCGACATCGATTGCATAGACCTTTGCCACACCGCGTTGCAATAAGCAGTCGGTGAATCCGCCGGTGGACGCGCCGATGTCCAACGCGATCATGCCGGCAGGCTTGATGCCAAAATGATCGAGAGCCCCGTCCAGTTTGAGCCCCCCACGGCCGACGAATTTCGGCGGTGCGGCGACGGAGAGTCGGGCGCCATGCTCCACCAGAATGGACGATTTGTTCAACACGCGGTCGCCAAGTTTGACCAGTCCTGCCATCACGGCGCGCTGGGCTTGCTCGCGACTGCCGAACAAGCCTTGCTGGACCAGAATTGTGTCGAGGCGCGCTCGCTTTGCCATCAGACGAAGGCTGCTTCTGGCCGACTTTCGCAGACCCGGAGAATGGCGGCGCGCAGGGCGGTTACTGACTGCCGCAGCTGTTCCTTCGTGATGCAGAATGGCGGCATCAGGATGATGTTGTTGCGAATCGGCCGAGTCAGCAGCCCGTGACGACGGGCTTCGAGGCAAACCGCTTGGGCGAGTGCACAGGCATCGATCGAAGCAGGGCCCGGTGTGCTCAGCTCGATCGCCAGGATGAAGCCACATTGCCGGACGTCTTGAATCCAAGGCATTTGCCGAAGCTTTACCGCTTGGGCTTGAAGAAATGCGATCTTCGTCTCCAAGAGTTCGAGGACTGGCTCGCGTGAGAAGAGCTCGAGGCTCGCAAGCGCGGCTGCGCAGGCCAAAGAATTTCCGGTGTAACTGTGCCCGTAAAAAAACGTTCTCTCTCGCGAACTCCCAGCAGAGAACGGCTCAAATACCTCTTCTGATAACAAAGTAAGAGCAATCGGAAGATATCCGCCACTCAATCCTTTACCGAGAACCATCAAATCGGGAAAAACGCTTTCTTGGTCACACGCAAACATTGTCCCTGTCCGACCGAATCCGGTTAGCACCTCGTCGACAATGAGCAGGATACCTCGGCCTTTCGTCCACGCCCGAAGAGCGGCCAACGTGCCTTTGGGCCAAAGTTTCATTCCCGCGGCCCCTTGAACGAGCGGCTCAATCACGACAGCCGCAATTTGCTTGACTGCTGCTGTGGGAAGTGCCGTGAGTTCGGCCAGGCTCCCGATCTGCTGGACCGGCGGCCGCCACTCGCCTCCTTCGCCGCCAAACATTGCTCTCGCCCCCAAAGCCGCCGCTCCTGCAGTATCGCCATGATAACCATCTCGGAAGGCGATGAACTGAGCCCGACTCGAGCCACGCAGCCGCCAGAACTGCTCCACGATGCGCAGCGCGGCTTCTATTCCGGTCGAGCCATCGTCCGAGAAGAAGACCCGCGTCAGCGTTCGTGCTGGGAAAAGGCCAACAATTGCCTCCGCCAGGCGAACGGCCGCGGGATTGGTGAATCCTAAAAACGAGGTGTGCGCCACCAGCTCAAGCTGCCGAGCAATCGCGGCGTTGATGTGGGGGTGGTTGTGGCCGTGGATATTCGTCCAGATCGAGGAATTCCCGTCGATATACTGCCGCTCTTTGCTATCCCAGAGCAGGGCCCCCTTCCCCCTCACCAGCACCAACGGCTCGTGATCCGGCGCGCACCATTCTCCCATCGGTGTGAAGGGATGCCAAACATAGCGCTTATCCGCGGCTATCAGCGCAGCTGTATTCCACTCAGCTTTGGGCGGCATACAGGCGCAGGAGCTTATCGATCGCCTCAACATCTTCCGACGAGGCGCGTCGGCGCTGATATTTCCGGAAGACCACATCGCGCAATGTTGTTAAGTCCTCGACCCGCGGGCGGTCGTAATAAGTCCAATCCAAGTCATCGGCAAACTTGGCCTGGAATTTCCAATCACCACCAAACTTCGTGACGCGGACTTCGCGTCTGCGACCGTCATCATTCTTTTCCTTCCATATGTGTTGACTCCGCATCGGCCAGCAATCCTACATTGGTTTCTTGAAAGACGCAGCCAAGCTGCTGGCCTACTTCATTGCGACCGTGCTCTTTGGCGCAATCCTCGCGCCGCTGCTCTTCTGGGGCGCGCAGTGGTTGAACAATGATGGATATTTCGGTTTTCTTGCGCGCTACGACTTCGAGACCTTCTTCCATCGCGCGCTGCTGGTCGGTGCTCTCCTCTTCAGCTGGCCGCTTCTGCGGGCGCTGCGCCTTCGCGACCGGAACGAGCTCGGCTTCGGCAAGAACGGGCATGCTTGGCAGCACGCCGCCATCGGCTTCCTCGCTGCAGCGATTCCCCTGCTCTGCCTCGGCGCGCTGCTGCTAACGCTGGGCGTTTACAGCCTGCGCTCTTCTGTTTCGCCCGCTGCAATCGGCGGGCGGACACTCTCCGCGCTCGTCGTTCCGCTAATCGAAGAGCCGCTCTTTCGTGGGCTCATCTTGGGCGTGTTGCTGCGCAGGGCCGGCCCTGCGCTTGCGACCTTCCTCACCTCCGCGTTCTTTTCCATTCTCCATTTTCTCAAAGCGCCGGAGAACACCTCCCTCAGCGTCACATGGAACGCCGGCTTTGTCTCAATCGCGAACGCTTTCAGCCAGTTTCGCGACCCACTCCTTGTCACTGCGGGGTTCACAACACTCTTCCTGCTCGGCTGGATTCTCGCAGATGCGCGCATTCGCACTCGCTCCCTCTGGCTGCCGATCGGACTGCATTCCGGCTGGATATTTGCGAGCGCGTTGTTCAATAAGATTGCTCACCGTGAGTTGGTGGCACTGCCCTGGTTAGGCAAAAGCCTCTTGATCGGCCTTGTGCCCTTGGGCGTGGCGCTGATTACGTGGGCCATCGTTCGTGTCTGGTTGCGAAATGTTCAAACTCCCCAGAGTTAACCCGCTGAGCGGACTGGTTTCGCTCTTTTATCCGGCGCTCTGCGCCATTTGTTCCGAGCCGATCGACTCCCAGGCTTACCTCTGCCCTACCTGCAAGGCCAAGGCACCGCGAATTAAACCGCCGTTTTGCTCCACCTGTTCGGAGCCGTTCGACGGTCACATCACTGAGGTCTTCTCGTGCGCGAACTGCGCGCACCGGGTTCTGCATTTCGAAGCTGCGGTGGCGGCGTATCGCAGTCGCGGCGTGGTCCGGAAGATCATGCACCAGTTCAAGTATGGGCAGCAAATTCACCTGCGGCGTCCCATCGCCGACTGGCTGAACGAAACGCTGCAAGATCCTCGACTCGAGGGACGTCGATTCGACGTGGTCGTGCCAGTGCCGCTGCATCCCGCGCGCAAACGCGAGCGCGGCTTCAATCAGGCGGAACTTCTCGCGGAGCTGCTCAGCGCGCGCGCCGGCCTCCGTATGCAGGAACTGCTCGAACGCATCCGCTACACCACAACGCAGACCGCGTTTGATCGCGCCGAGCGCATCGAAAATTTGCGCGACGCGTTCCGTTTACGGAAAAAGCGGGACGTGCGAGGGTTGCGCGTGCTGCTAATCGATGACGTGCTGACGACCGGTTCCACACTGAGTGAATGCGCTCGCGTGCTAAAGGCTGCCGGTGCAATCTCGGTCCACGCAGCCACTGCGGCACGCGCCTAGATTTCATGGCCATCTTCAAGAGACCTGCGTTGAAAACGCAGAGCCGCCGTAAGCGCGAGATGCCGCAGGGTCTTTGGCAAAAATGTCCCGGCTGCTCGGAAGTGGTGCACGAGATCGAATTGGCGCAGAACCAACGCGTTTGCCCCCGCTGCGAATTCCATTTCGCTCAGTCCGCAAAGGAACGGCTCGGCGATCTCCTCGATCCCGACAGCTTCACCGAACGAGATGCCGATCTGCGTTCGATTGACACGCTCAGCTTCCAGGGCATGGCAACCTACAAAGACCGCCTGAAAAAATATCAGGACAGCACCGGCCTCACCGACGCAGTCCTTAGCGGGGACGGATTGATCGAGGGCTACAAAGTCGCGATCGCGGTGATGGATTTCAGCTTCCTCGCCGCGACGATGGGCTCCGTCGTCGGCGAACGTATCACCCGCATCATTGAGCACGGAACCGCCACGCGCGCTCCCGTCATCATCATCTCTGCTTCAGGCGGCGCGCGCATGTACGAAGGCATGCTAAGTCTCATGCAGATGGCGAAGACCAGCGGCGCGCTGGCGCGGCATGCGAGCGAGAAATTGCCTTACATCTCCGTCCTCACGAATCCTACCACCGCCGGAGTGATGGCCAGCTTCGCCTCGTTAGGCGACGTCATCATCGCCGAACCGCGCAGCATGGTCGGCTTCGCTGGTCCGCGCGTGATCAAGGAAACCACGCACCAGGATCTTCCCGAAGGCTTCCAAACCGCGGAGTTTCTCGAGGAGCATGGGCTCATCGATTTGATCGTGCATCGAAAAAGAATGCGCGCGCAGATCAGCCAGTTACTCACTTACTTCGTCGCTTCGCAGTGAACGTCGGAGGGGCCTCAGCGCCGCGACAATTCGCTTCATACAAAGAGGCGCTCGCCTGGCTCTTCCGCACGCAGCGTTTCGGAATCAAGCTCGGTCTCGAAAACATTCAGCGGCTGCTTGCTGACCTGCAAGTTCCCTCGCCAGAGCAACGCATCGTCCACGTCGCCGGCACGAACGGAAAAGGGTCCGTTTGCGCGATGATCGACTCCGTCGCCCGTGCGGCCGGTTATCGGACCGGCCTCTTCACCTCCCCTCACCTCGTCAGTTTTCGCGAACGCATTCAAGTTGATGGCGAATTGATCAGCGAAGGGGAAGTGGTTCGTGGCTTAACGAGCATTCGAGAGCTCGTCAGCGTTTGGGAGCCACACCCTACCTTCTTTGAAATCGTCACCGCGCTGAGCCTGCTTCACTTCCGCGCGCACCGATGCGAGATCGTCGTCCTGGAAACGGGCATGGGGGGACGCTTCGACGCGACAAACGCTGTCACGCCTGCCGTCTCGGCCATAACGCCGATCGACTACGATCACCAAAAATGGCTGGGGGAATCGCTCACTGAGATCGCCGCGGAAAAAGCCGGTATCATCAAGCCGCGCGCGCCGGTGATCTCGGCAGCACAGTCGGAGGAAGTTCGGTGCGTCATCGCACGTAAAGCCATTGAATGCGAAGCACCGCTGACGGTCGTGTCGGAAGGATACGACGATAGCCCGGTAGCCTTAGCCGGAACGCATCAGAAGCACAATGCCGCAGTTGCCGTCTCAGCCTGGCAGGCTCTTGGTCTCGCCTTCGATCACGCATCGATTCGTGAAGGTCTGGGAAATGTGAACTGGCCAGCGCGCTTTCAGCGCTGGAACGAGCGCATCGTAATCGATGGCGCGCATAATCCGTCCGGCGCGCGGGTTGCGGCCGCAACCTGGCGGGACGCCTTTGGAAAGAAAAAGGCGGCACTCGTCCTTGGCGTGTTGCGCGATAAGGAAACGGCCGCTCTTTATCGCGAGCTTGCCCCGATCGCCGAGTTCGTAGTTTTGCCGCGGTTTCGTGGAGAGCGCGCAATGCCTCCTGAGGAGTTAGCAAAAGTTGTCCACGCGACAACTCCGATGACTCAACACGTTGTCGCCGGTTCTTGTGCGGAGGCATT
Organism: Chthoniobacterales bacterium; assembly: GCA_013812515.1. GTDB lineage: Bacteria > Verrucomicrobiota > Verrucomicrobiia > Chthoniobacterales > UBA10450 > JACCTI01. The sequence continues at coordinate 4,829 of JACCTI010000120.1, read as the reverse complement.
ATCGCTCGCGGAGAAACATTCTGCTCGCGTCCTAGTCGCTGGCTCGTTGCATCTTGCCGGTGAAATCCTCGCGCATCTCCGCGGGACGCCGTCCGCTTTCGACGAGTGCTCGCAATAGCTTAACCTCGACCCGCCGGAGCAGTTTCGATCCTCGGGAATAGCGGCCGGGCCGTGCCCAGACGATGTCCATCCAGTAACCGGCCCCAGTCCGTCTGACCTAACGACAGCTCCGCCGCGCAATTCAGCTGCACGAAAATTCCTTTTGCTGCCTCAGGCAAGACGGGCGCCACGAGAATCGCAATAATCCGGACAGCTTCCGCCAGGTGGTAGAGCACCGCGTCGAGCAGATCGGTTTCTGCCGGATTTTTCGCGAGCTTCCATGGCGCCATGCTCTCGACCAGCAGATTACATTGCCCGGCAAGCGCCAATGCCTCGCGCAAGGCCGCATCTACTTGGAATGCGACCATCGCCTCCGAGTACCGCGAGCAAATCTCTGGAACTCGCTCGGCCAGGCGCGCCAGGGCCGCGTGTTCCACCGCGACCTTTCGCAGCACTCCGTCACGATAGCGTTGCGCCATGTTGATCGTGCGGTTGAGCAGGTTGCCTAACGAGTTCGCCAGCTCCGTGTTGTAGCGCACGATCAGGCGCTCTTCCGAAAACTCCGCGTCCTTCCCCGTCGTGGAGATGTCCGCCATCAGATAATAGCGCAAGGCTTCGGCGCCATAGCTGTCGGCCAGCTTGTCCGGATCGACCACATTGCCTAACGACTTGCTCATCTTCGCGCCCGAGATGTTCCACCAGCCATGGACGACCAGCCGTGGCATTTCATCGTCGAGGAAGCCGAGCGCGTGCAGCATAATCATCCAGTAAATTCCGTGCGCCGGAATCAGGATGTCTTTACCAATCACGATCGTCGCTGGCCACCACTCGCGGAAGGTTGATGGTTGATCGTTGATGGTTGAGCGAGTCGGATCGTACCCGCCGGGTGCAAACGAGATGTAGTTCACTAAGGCATCAAACCAGACGTAGGTGACGAACTCCGGGTCGAACGGAAACTCTATTCCCCAAGAAAGGCGCGCCTTTGGCCGCGAGACGCAAAGATCGCCGCTTAGTTTCGCAACGGCATTGCGCAACTCAGCGCGGCGAAATGCGGGCGTAATCAGATCGTCGTCCTTGTCCAGCAACCCGAGCAGCCACTCTTTGTGCCGCGCCAGCTTAAAGTAGTAATTCTCCTCTTCCCGATACTCGACTTTCCCCCACTCCGGGCCGAACTCGCCGTCAGGTCCCCGTTCCTTGTCGGTGAGGAACTGCTCTTGCCGCACGCTGTAGTGCCCGCCCTGGCTGGCTTTGTAGAGCTGGCCTTCGTCGTGCAGACGCGCAAGGATCTTCTGAACGCATTTCTTATGCTGCGGTTCGATGGTCGCAGCCCAGCCGTCGTAGCGAATGTCGAGCTTCTTCCAGAGCGCGACGAACTTCGCCGTGTTCTGCGCGACGAACTTTTCCGGTGAGATGCCAGCTTGCTCCGCCGATTGCTGAACCTTCTGCCCGTGTTGATCTACACCGGTGAGGAAGAAAACGTCCTCGCCCTTCAGACGGCGATATCGTGCAATGACGTCTGCGAGCACCTTCTCGTAGGCGTGCCCGATGTGTGGCGCGCCATTCGTGTAGTCGATTGCCGTGCAGATGTAGAAGCTCTCGGGCATTGTCGCGAGAGGTTGCTGGAAGGTTTCGGGAAACGCAACTTGCGCGGTGCCGCGCTTGGGCGGTGGAGAACGCGTCGTGGAGAATGAATGGCTTCTGATTATCAACGTCGCGAGCGGATCACGCCTGCGGTTCGGACTCAAATTGCGGGAAGGAATCACGCGACCGGAGGTGGACGGCTTTTATCTCAATTGGCGCTTCCGGTCTAGGGGCCGTTGGATCAACCATTGCGGCTATTTTCCGAGCTCGAATCTGCGCCTTTTCCGGCACCAAGAAGGTCGCTACGAGAAGTTCGGTTTTTGGGCAGACGATTTAGGCGACAACGAAGTTCACGAACACGTCCTGCTCGATGGCCGGTCCAAGCCCCGCGGCTATTCTGCTAAGTTTTCGCCACTTTCCTTCCCCTATCGCTTGCTTATTGCCGCGTGGCCCACGGCGGCTTTACCCAAGTCGGAACTACTCTCTGAAGCTCGATTTGATGATCGTGTTGAAGCCGATCCAAACGGTGCTGTTTGGAAAAGGCCAGTAGTAGTCGAAACGGAGACGGCAACGACGTTCTCGAAGCGGTTCCGAAAGTCGCTCGCAGTACGGCGGTTCTGACAAGAAGTGGTTGGAAGTCGGAATTCCTTCACCCGGACCCCCTCCCACCGGCAGAGGAGCGTCGTATCCCTGAGGGGAGAAGAAATTGACCTAGGACGAACGGCCGCTTGGAGAATCCCTCTCCCGCTTGGAGAGAGTTGGGGTGACGGGATTCCGAGTTTTGCAACCACTTCTAATACATCTCAGCGGTGACGCACGGGAAGAGACGGGAGCATGCGCAGAAATCCGAGGAATGCTTTGGCGCAATAAACAGTGCGAATCATGTTAGGTTCCGAAGAGTGATCTGGGACGTGTATCAGGTTGACTTTAGTGTAAACTCCGAAGTTCCTCTTGCCGCAGAACCAGATCGCGTGATCACCGGCCAGGATGGCACGGAGCTTCGTCTGGAGAAGGGATATGTGGCTGCATGGCGTGGTCCGGCGGACGAGCAATCTGACGCGATCGCGCATTGAACACCTGCGGCGGGATGAGGCTGTTTACGAGAGGCGTCTCTTCCTGCATTACGGCGATTTGTCGGCGGCACGACCTTTCGCAGAATCTTTGCTCAGGCGCGCCCCAGCGAGGTCTATCATCTTGCGGGGCAGAGCCATGTCGGATTGAGCTTCGAGATTCCGGAGTCGACCTCGAAGGAGATTTGCGATGGCCACGCTGCGCTTGCCGGAAATTGTCCGATCAGCCGCAGGCGGTGAAGGGTTATCACGCTTCCACATCGGAGATTTATGGGCAGGCCAAGGAGTCGCCGCAGACCGAGGAAACGCCGTTTTTTCCAACCAGCCCTTATGGATGCGCCAAAGCGTTCGCGACTCAACTGGCCAGAGTTTACCGGCAATCGTATGGAATGTTCGTTTGTAACGGAATTCTGTATAACCACGAGTCACCCCGACGCGGGAGAATTTCGTCACACAGAAAATTGCTGGCGCGGCTGCGCGAATCTCCCGCGGTCTCGAGACGGAGCTTGTTCTTGGGGATTTGGAGAGCCGGCGCGACTGGGGCCATGCGCGCGAGTATGTCCGCGATGTGGCTGATTCGTTCGATGTCATTTTGAGCGACATTGGTTTCGCGAAGCCGCTGGATTTAAGGCGCCTCCAGAGTTGGCTGGACTTGGCGGCGGCAGTTTGATCCTCCCAAACGATTCATTGCGATCCTAGCCGCGAGGCGGCGACCTTTTAAAGGAAGATAGCGAACGGCCAAAGCCAACCGCGGCAGCGCACGCGTTTCCGTTGGAAGGCGTCTTGACCCCAGCTACTTTCCTGGGAGAGACGAAACAACGACGCTTGTGAATACCGATTGCGATGTAGCAGAGAACCCTCTCGATCCCACCCACAACGTCGCCGGTGACGCTGGCGGCGCCACGCCCGAATCAATTCACGCCGGACTTGGACGGCGCGAGGCGCAGCTTGGGGAGTTGCACCTGCGACTGCTGGAGCAATACAGCCCGCCATCGATCGTCGTGAACGACACGCACGACATCGTGCATCTTTCAGATCACGCGGGTCGCTATCTTCAATTTGCCGCCGGCGAGGTCAGCGCGAACGCAATCAAGGTGGTGCACCCGGCCTTGCGAATTGAATTGCGCACGGCTCTTTTCAAGTCCGAGCAGACGAAAAATTGCGCCGAGTCCGCGCCGCAGTCTGTTGAACTCGAAGGCAGGACGGAGTTGGTACGGCTCATCGTTAAGCCGATGAAATCGGATGACGTGGCGCGGGGTTTTTACCTCGTGCTCTTCGAGACCATGGACGCTGCGCCTGCGACTGCACAAGGACCGACGGCGGCGGAGCATGTCGCGGTCGAGCCCGACGACGAGATTCAGTTCCTGAAAAAGCGGCTGAGCTCGACGATCGAGGAGTACGAAGCGGCAAACGAGGAGCTGAAAGCTTCCAACGAAGAGCTCCAGGCGATGAACGAAGAGCTGCGTTCCGCGAGTGAGGAGTTGGAAACGAAGAAGGAGGAATTGCAGTCGGTCAACGAGGAGCTGGTGACGGAAAATCACGGGCTGAAAAGTAGCGTCGAAGAGTTGAGCTGCACGAATTTGGACCTGAACACCCTGATGGCCTCAACTGACATCGGCACCATCTTTCTCGACCGGCAATTGCGCATCCAGCGGTTCACCCCGAGCGCGCAGCAAGTATTCAACCTTATTCCCGCGGATATGGGTCGTCCGCTGGCGGATATCACGAACAAGCTGGCTTACGAAGGCTTCATTGCAGATGCGGAAAAGGTGCTCGAAAAACGGACGACGATCGAACGCGAGATCCGCGTCGGCGACGAGAGCTGGCTGCTCACCCGGATCGCCCCTTATCGTGCGGCTGAGGAACGCGTCGCCGGCGTCGTGGCGACATTCATCGATATCACGCGACGCAAGAACGCGGAGAGTGATTTGCAGAAAGAACTGGCCAAGCAACTGGAGGGTCAGCTGCACAGATTCAACACCATCATGACCGCGGTGCCGGATTTCGTCTATGAGATAAACTCCGAGGGCCGGTTTACCTATGCCAGCCAATCGCTGCTTGATTTATGGCAAATCCCCA
>JACCTI010000106.1 GCA_013812515.1 Chthoniobacterales bacterium | reverse complement strand
TCTGCTCATCGCGGTTGCCGCAGCTGAAGATCGTGCGTTGGTGACGCGGAATCGTCGTCTGCTTATGTGGCGCGCGGTGCGGCACGGCTACTGCCCGAGATCCCACGATCCCGGGGAGCAGATCGTCGAAGTTCTACGTCGCTTCGACCTTGCAGAGGTCATCGCGCCGTTTACCCGCTGCCCGGCTTGCAATGCCATGTTACGGCAAGTAAAAAAGCGGGACATTCTCGATCGACTCGAGCCGCTCACCTGCCTTCACTACGAGACATTCCGACAGTGCACTGAGTGTGAAAAGGTCTATTGGTCCGGATCCCACGTCAGCAAGCTGGAAGCGCGGCTCGAAAGAATCCGAGGTCGGCTGCAGTGGTGCGGCCGCCAGACGAATCAGAACTCAGAGATGGGCGATCAGAAATGAAGCCGCTGGGCCTGACTGGGCTCGAACCAGTGACCCTGCGCTTATCAAGCGCATGCTCTAACCAACTGAGCTACAGGCCCGACGCGCGACACCGCCGCCTGATTGTCGAATGTCGAGTGAAGATTTCCGATTGAGCAGGCAGACGTGCGACGCCCGCAGTATCTAAAGCGCCAATCGCAATTCGCAAATCTAAAATCAGCCGCAGCGACTGGGCATGGAGGCAAGGGGATTCGAACCCCTGACATCCAGCTTGCAAAGCTGGCGCTCTACCAACTGAGCTATGCCCCCGTGAAAGGTTGAGAGTTGATGGTTGAGGGTTGAGTGAAAAGCAAGCGCGTTTACGGACCATCAGGCTTCCAGCTTGACCCCGCCAGAATGTCGAATTTCCAGTGCCGATTTGCGATTGCAAGCGGAAGCGGAGCGAGTCGCAGGGCTGGGGCCAGTGATTGGCGCCGGGTTATGCCCTCGCTCCCACGGAAGTCAGGCTTCCAGCCTGACTCGGCTGGCGGGGATCTTGCCTGGCGATTCAAGCGAGTAGGCTAGGTGTGGGCCGAAACAGCCAGGATCTTTGTCTTCCACGCCTGCATGCAAAATGCCGGACAGCTATTCGCCATCCGGCATTCCAACCTCTCGTCTCAGAGTCACTCCCCGTGAATGGGCTCCGCCAGAAATGCCGTCCCCACACCAGTCACTGGATCGACAGCTCGACCGGTAATCTCTGCGCGGTCATTGATGTCTTTGGCTCGTTCGAGATGGGCAGAAGAGCCTGATTTTTCGAGCTTATTTAGGTCCTTCATCACCCCATTATCCCAGATAAAGGCGCGACAATCAGCAAAGTTCGCGTCACACGAGAGCCCGACCACCTGACGACGTTCGTTAATACCATACGCCTCGCTGTGAACATGCCCCGGTAGTGCGCCCAAAGGGCGGATACCTTCGTTCTTGGTCCAGATAAAAGCGTGGAGGTAGTCGCCTTCCGGGTAGGCGGGATCACCGGCGAAGCCAACTACATCACCGCGTTGGTTGATCGCCGTCGGCGTGTTCCACCATGGGGCTCCCAGGTTGCCCAGGCGAGTGATCTGGCCATTCTCGTCCCAGAGCACAGCGTGCTTGGCGGTATGTCTTCCAATGGCCTGGTCACAGATGCCTGAAATACCCACGGCCTTTCCGCAGTCATTGATCGCGGTCGCGGCACCTGAAGTATCGCCCGGCACTAAAGGGAATTCGTGGATGTGATCCTTGGGTCCCCACCAGACCGGACGAAACTGGAGGACTTGGGGCGGGACGCAGGTGTTGTCGTGACAGGTATTTTCCGCCCAGCCAACTACTACACCAAGGTTGTTGGCACCTGTGGCAAAGCCGTTATTTCCGCCCAGGGTGGGTAGCGCCCTCATTTCGCCCTTCTCCCACACGAACCCGCGCGTAATATAGCCGACATTATAGGGTCCAGGATAGAAGATCGCGCTACTCCAGTTTTCGCCTAACGGGTCTCGCTCGGCCATCTGGCTAATACCCACGATGATGCCGCGCTCGTTTTTTACCGACCAGGTTACATTACTATTTGGCCCGCCCAGAGTGCCGAGGTCTTTTAAGAAACCGAACCGCCACAGAGTGGCGTGGCGCCTTTTGTCGCTAGGCAAATTGGAATACCCTGCTACCCAGCTTCGGTTGTTGACGCTGTTTCCTCCGCTACTTGTTCCGCCACGTGACGGAAGGCTAGATACCTTGTAGTCAGCAAACCGTGGCGCCGGTGATGGCGATGGCTCCTGCGCCAGAGCCAACGCGGCTCCGCCCAGAGCTACCAGGATAACAAGGAATACAAGCCAGGTTCGATACCCGTCCTCAGCCGGATAGCGGGTTAGGTTGGGTGGATCAGACCTCGCCGAGCTCGTGGCTGCCGACGGTGCGTGGGAAGTGAGAACAAGTTTTTGTGGTTTCATGATTTTTCCTCTTTTTGGTTGCTGAGGAACGCTAGCGCTTCGCGCGCGAATGCCACAAGACCCACTCGGCTGCGCCGCCCTATTCCACTTTAGGAGCGGTTTCGAAGCCTTGTAGCGGCGGTGTGTCACCGCCGAATGCTGGGCATACCTGAGGCAGGAACGGCGTTCACAGAGCGCCGCTACCTATGCCAAACGACTTCTAAACCTAGTTCTAGTGCAACGTAAAAGATGAATTGACTACGGGCGTTTGCGTGATTCGCCGTGTTTGGGGGAGCGCACGCGCCGCTCGCGTGCTGGCGCTGGCGCGCTCGCCAGCGCGAACTTCCGCGCGCTTCCCCCCGGAAGGCAATCCTCCTAATGGGCCGTGCGGAGTCCAGAGAGGTTCGCTGCGGCGAGACCGCGCAATCCGCACGCGAGGGCCCGTGCGCTCCCCGAACACAGACGGTGCTGTGCCTGATTTCCTGGTCACATCGGTCTTTCTGACTACTACTCGTTAGGCCATTCCCCCTTTGTCGTCCTGAGCCGCGGCGACGACGAAAGTTTTGCCCCGAGCGGAGTCGAATCTGGACACGAAGACAGAATGGCCGCGCGCGATCGCAGGGAGAGCCAGAAACTAAGGCTGCGCCTTGAGTGTCGCGGCGAGCTTCGCCAGGCCTTCCCGAATCTGCGCTTTGGACCACGCTGCGAATCCAAAGGTGAGCGCGGGCTCCAACTCCGCTTTAATGCAGAAGAAGGAAAGGGGAGTTGGTCTGATCCCGATTTCGCCGGCACTCCGGAGGATAAGTCGGAGGTCTGCTTTTCCCCGCAGCCACGCGACGAAATGAAGTCCGGCTTCCGGGATTTGCAGCGTGAACCGATCGCCTAACACGCTCTTGAATTGCTCGATGAAAAATTCTCTCCGCTCGGCGTACAGTTTTCGCATCCGCTTCACGTGACTGAGGAAGAAGCCCTCGCTGATAAAACGGGCGAGAGTCGCTTGATCGATGGGCGATGAATGTTGATCCATGACAGCGCGAATCTTAATCACTGCATCGACGAGTTGCTCCGGTACGAGCAGATAGCCCAGGCGCAGAGAGGGGAAGAGAATTTTACTCATCGTTCCGGCATAGATGACGCGACCCGCGTGATCGAGGCCCTGCAAACACGGAAGCGGGGGACCGGTGAAGCGAAACTCGGAACTGTGATCATCCTCGAAAAGGAAGGCATCGCGCGTGCGCGCGAAATCGATCAGAGCCGTGCGGCGCGCGAGACTCATTGTCATGCCCAATGGAAATTGGTGCGATGGCGTGACGAAGATGAGCTTCGGCGACCGCTCTTTTGAAGCGCGCGATCACAATACCCTCGGCATCGAGTGGCCTGGGAACCACGTGTGCTCCGGCAAAGGAGAATGTTCGACGCGCCTGGTGAAATCCCGGATCTTCAATCCACGCCACGTCGCCGCGATTGAGC
>JACCTI010000094.1 GCA_013812515.1 Chthoniobacterales bacterium | reverse complement strand
CTTTGACCGAGGCGTTCGATGAGCCGCTGACGCGCGCGCAGGTCATGGCGATTGTTTCGCCTTTTATCCGCAGGGCCACTTCAACTCCCGCCTGAGATGGTCGCGCACAAGCAGACCTGAAAAAAATCGTAAAAGAAAACTGAAATAATTCTAGCGCGTCAGACTCAAATCTAAACACGAGGAAAACTTCTCCGCCCTGCGGAGTTCCAACCTCCAGCAGTTCAAAACCCAAGAAAAGAAAGAACATCATGAAGAGATCCAAAACTCAAAACAGGTCGTCCCATTTCCGGCGCGTCGGCCTCGCCGCCACAGTAGCGCTGGCCGTTTTTACCGGCACGCCACGTCTGCAGGCTTCTGACCACGTCGATTCACCAACAGTCGCGCAAGATCGCGGATCGGACATCGCGGACGTTTACGCGTTCCTCGATCCGAACGACAACTCACAGGTCGTCCTGATCGCGAGCACGCAAGGATTCATCGTTTCGGGCGAGCACTTCGGAATGGTGATTTTCGATCACAATATCCGCTACCGCTTCGAAATCGAAAACACCGGAGACGCGAAGCCAGACCTCTTTTTGGATGTGAATTACACACCCGGCCTGGGTCGCCTGACCACTCAGACAGCCACCATCAGGCTCCGGGACCGTCAGGGAAACGAGAAGTTAAACTTCACCGCGCCCACGACGGTTTCGAACCAAAGGCCGCAGCCAGCTCCAGCACCTCAACCGGTTGTGACGACGGATCCTTCCAGCGGCGCACGATTCTTCGGCGGCAATGGCGATGATCCATTTTTCCTCGACGACACCGGCGCGAATCGGCTCGTCGCATCCTCGCTCGCGCACCCAGGAAATCCGGACAAATCGCTGCTCGGTTTTCGGCGGGGTCGCGATACTTACGCGGGCTTTAACACGATGATCACCGCGGTGCGCGTGCCGGCAGCGTTGCTGCGTGGTGCGAATTCCCTGCTCGGATTTAACTTCGTCACGCAACGGCGCATGAACCAGGTTATCGCCGAGGGCGCAGTCACTGGCCAGGGGCAGTATGTGAATGTGGATCGGCAAGGCAACCCGGGCGTGGTCAACTTCCTCATTAGTGCGCCGCTAAAAAACGAATACAATGGCGCCACGACCCAGGACGACGTCGCAGGCCGGTTCGTCTTTGATCTCATTCAAAATCTAAGGAACTTCGACACCGACGCAGCGCACATCAGCGCGATTCTCGACGTGATCCAGCGAAAAGGCGACATTCTGCGCCTTGACCTGAGAGTCCCGAACTTCGGTCCGCAGGGCGGGAACAATCCCGGTGGCGGCTTCGGTCACATGGGCGGTCGCCGACTCGTGGACGATGTCGTTGACGCCACCTTCACCCTTTTTAATAACGGCAACCTGCTGACCGACTTCGTGGACGCGAATGAGAAGCCGTTCCGCAATCACTTCCCGTTCATTGCCGATCCGACGCAGCCCTTCCCTCCCGGACAAGAAGCGGACGATCACACGCGGCAATAGTTGATCTGGCACTGGAACCATCAAGAGAAAAGGCAAAAGTATGAAAACCAAATTCAGTGTAATCGCATTGGTGATTAGCTTCGCGCTAGCTTCCGCTGCCCAGGCGAATCTGGTGCTGACCGCGGATTCGCCGTTCAAGCCGTCGGATGAGTCTCCGTCGACCTTGGAGAGCGAAATCGGCGCTCGTCTCGGCAATCCGAACTTGATCGACGCTCTTCGCGTGGACGGTCAGGCAAGTGGCACCACGTTCGACAACGGCGTTGTTCACGTCCTGTTTAACAACACGGCGGGAGGACAGACGGCAACGATCACTTACGATCTTACCGGCTCGCCCTCTGTGACGGTGGTGGGAATCTTCGTCTTTGGCGGCAATCTCGGGGGCAACCTGTACACGGCGACCGCGGACCGAACAGTGATTGGTTTCGGCACCGTGAATGCGCCGCTGGCTGGCAATTCCGGAAGCTTTGCCGACATTTCTCACATTGACTTCTTCGTTCAGCCAACCGGGGGCGGTAACAACGTCCCGGATGGCGGAGTGACGGTGACGCTGCTTGGGGGCGCTCTCGGCGGACTTGCGCTCATGCGCCGGTTCGGGATGCACAGCTCGGCCAAAGTTTAAGAGGAGGATAGCGCCCGAAAGGGGTGGATTGTCGTCCGCGCCGGTGGCGAAATGCTGCCGGCGCGGATTGCGTTTCGAGTGGCTGATTCTGCACAGTGGCGGCCTGCTTTTACTCGATGGGAATGCTGTTGCGCTTCCGAGATCAACTTTGTGGTAGCTCCAGGGTTACCACCTACCAGAACCCGCCCTTGAAGAAGGATTTTCTTGGCCTGCACCAGCGAAATCCCGGTCCGTGTTGGTGGCGTTGGCGATTGCGCTTGGCGTCTTGAGCTATTTCGCGCTGGCGCAATGGACGCAGTGGGCAACCAATCTAACCAAAGCTACTAGCCGACGCTTGTCTAGAGCTTGGCGAATACGACCGCGCAACCGAAGCGCTGCAACAGCTTGAGAAGCTGGACCCGAAAAATGCCGGAACCCAGTTGTCGCGCCGCCAGGTACCGCACACCACTTCGCAGGCGACGGTAACGACCTGCGCGGGATCCATCGCGGAGGAGCCTTGCGCAGTCTTGTTCGACCGCCTCCGGGCAGGGTCCTCTCAAATTGGCGCATTCGCTGGAATAATTCCGGCGCAACGCACTCGCACTGGAGCACTTCGGAAACTTCGCCGAGCGGAGTTCAACCCCCGAAGCAGGACAAAAGAACCTCATGAATAAACCGAAATTCCAACTTCACCGGACACACTGCGGCTGCACGGCTCTTGCCGCGGCAGTCGCCTTTACGGCCCTCATCGGCACCTCACAGCTCCACGCTTCCGATCACATCGACTCGCCCTCGACCACTCAGGATCGAGGTTCCGATCTCACGGACACCTACGCGTTCCTCGATCCGAACGACAACTCACAGGTCATCCTGATTATGAGCACGCAAGGCTTCG
>JACCTI010000044.1 GCA_013812515.1 Chthoniobacterales bacterium | reverse complement strand
GCTTCCGATCACATCGACTCGCCCTCGACCACTCAGGATCGAGGTTCCGATCTCACGGACACCTACGCGTTCCTCGATCCGAACGACAACTCACAGGTCATCCTGATTATGAGCACGCAAGGCTTCGTGGTCTCGGGTGAGCATTTCGGAATGGCGATCTTCGATCATAACCTTCGTTACCGTTTCGAAATCGAGAACACCGGCGATGCGAAACCGGACAAGTTCATCGACGTCACCTATTCCAAAGGACTGGGTCGCGAGAAGACGCAGACTGCGAAGATCGATCTGCCGGGCGACGCGCGATTCGCCGCAGACACGACCAAGGCGACACAAGAATATGATGCCCCGGAAATCGTGATCACCACTGATAAGGAATCCGGCTGCAAATTCTACGCTGGCGTTGCGGATGATCCTTTCTTCCTCGACGATACGGGCGCGAATCGCCTCGTTGGCTCGGCGACTAAAAATCCGGGCAGCCCGGAAACGTCCTACCTGAGCGAGCGCGGCGGACGCGATACCTACGCCGGCTTCAATACCTTGATCACCGCGATCAGCGTTCCGGCAAAGATGCTGAAAGGTGAGGGCAACGTCATCGGCATCAACGCCGTGACGCAAAGGCACGCCACGCAGACGATCGGCGAAAAGGGTGAAATCACCGGGAGCGGAGATTGGGTGACGGTGGATCGCGACGGCGGACCGCTGGTCAACAACGGTCTCATTCCCCCACCGCGGAAGGACGAATACAACGCCGCCTCGACCGAGGATGACGCCGCCGGAAAATTTGAAGATGACATCATGAAATCGCTCAAAGCCATGAACACGGACGAAGAGCACATCGCGAAGCTGGCCAAGATGGCAGTGAAGAAGGGCGACATTCTGCGCCTCGATTTGACCGTGCCTAACAAAGGCGAGCAGGGCGGGAGCGAGAAAGACGGCGGCTTCGGCAACATGGGCGGCCGCCGTTTGTCCGACGACGTGGTCGATATGGTGTTCACCATCATCAACAACGGCAAGGCGCTGGGCGATAAGGTGGATGCGAACGACAAGCCATTTCGGAATACGTTTCCGTTTGTGGCCGACGCCACCCAGCCCTTCAAAGCGGCTGCAGGCGCGGACGACCACACGCGGCAGTAATGTGATAGGAGGGGCTGTATGATACCGCCCCTCCTTTTCACCGCATGACGGCGACACAGCCGAAGCGCACCGGCCGCGTGCGGCTCCGAACAGGTGGACGGAACCTAAAGATCGCCCTGGTAATGGTCGCGATCGCGGGGGGAGCGTCGTCGGCGCTACTTGTTAGGCAGGCGTCCCCCGAGCGAGTTCCTGGAGCTCACTCGCTTCCGTCTCCTGCGGCCAGCGCGCCTGCGCCACGGCGGCCGAGTGATGCGACCGAAGCGGGCATCCGTTTCTATAGCAATCGGGTGCAGCGCGACGCGGAGGACACCCGTTCGCAGAACGTGCTGGCCGAGCTTTATCTCCGGCGCGTCCACGAAAGCGGTAACGAGGATTATCTGCCGCTGGCGTTGAACGCAGCGCGCACTTCGCTCGCGGCAGTCGAGTCGGAACGAAACGTCGGCGGCCTCATCGCACTCGCGCACGCGGAGTTCGCGAATCACGATTTTGTCGCGGCGCGTGATCATGCCCTGCAGCTCGCGCCGCTGCGGCCCGGCAAAAGCGATTCGTACGCGATTCTCGCCGACGCCAGTCTTGAGCTGGGCGATTACGACCGAGCGACCGAAGCACTCCAGCAGCTCGAGAAGATGGACCCGGGAAACGCGGGCACCGAAACGCGCCTGGCGCGCCTGGCGATCCTACGCGGCGACCCGAAGGCAGCGCAGCAACACTTCGAAGCGGCTCTTCGGCTCCTTGAAAACTTGCAGGAGCCGGCCGCGGAATCGAACGCGTGGTGTCATTGGCAAATGGGTGAGACGGCGTTCTCCATCGGGGACGGGAAAGCCGCGGAGCAGCACTACCGCGAGGCGCTGGCTGCGGTGCCGGATTATTTCCGCGCGCTATTCTCGTTAGGCCGGCTGTTTGCAGCGCGCGGTGATTTGCCGACCGCAATTGATTACTACGAACGAGGTATTCGTATTACCCCCGCGATCGATGCCATGGCGACGCTTGGTGATCTTTATCATCTTTCCGGCCGTGAGCGCGAGGCGGCGGCGCGTTACGAGCTGGTCGAGCAACTGGGCGAGCATTCGCGTAAAGTCCACGGCACGCCGTTCGATCGCCATATCGCGCTCTTCTATGCCGATCATGACCTTAGACCGGAGGAAGCTTACGCGCTCGCACGCGGCGAGTACGACGCTGGCCGCCACGACATCTATGGCGCCGACGCGCTGGCGTGGACCGCGCTGAAATCGGGCCGCATCGCCGAAGCCCAAAGCGCCTTGAAGGAAGCACTCAAGCTCAACACGCTCGACGCGCGGCTGCTTTATCACGCCGGTATGGTTGCTCGAGCGGCGGGGGAGAAAGCTGCGGCCTTGGATTACTTGCAACGCGCGCTGACTCTCAATCCAGGCTTCGATCCGCTGCAAAGCAAGGTTGCCACAGAGACACTCAAATCGCTGACCGCCCTATGAAATACGTCGCGATACGGTGGCTTGTCTGGGCTTCGCTTCTCATAGGAGCAATATCCGCTCAAGGACATGACCTGCCGTTGAGTTATGTCGATTTGCGAGTCAGCGAAAACGGCATCGACGCCACGCTTGAAAGCTCGGCTAAGAACTTCGCGCGCGAGTTATCCGGGGTCGAGGAAGAGACACTTCTCGCTGATGCGCCGGCGCAAAAAGAGCGGCTTCTGGCCGCCGTCGAAGCAAACCTGCTAATCACGGCCGACGGGCAAGCGCTTACGCCTGACTTACGCGAGGTCGAGCCGCTTGCCGCGCGCCGAGATCTCCGGCTCCGCCTTCAATTCTCCTGGAAACAAGTGCCGGAGAAACTCGCGGTGCGCTGCGCACTGTTCTCCGCCGATCCGCGGCACAAGACGTTCCTCAACATCTACCAGGATGACGCGCTCCGACGCCAGGAGGTCTTCGACAAAGACTCCACGCAGATTGAGTGCGCACTGAGCAGCCGCCAAGGCATTGGCGATGTGATCACACAGTTCGTTCGCGAAGGCGTGCATCACATCTTCATCGGGCCGGATCATATTTTGTTCATCGTCGGCCTGCTGCTGCTCGGCGGCACGCTCGGGCGGTTGCTGCGTATCGTGACCGCGTTCACGATCGCGCACAGCGTCACGCTGGTGCTGGCGACGTTAAACATCCTCAGCCCGCCCGCGCGCGTGATCGAGCCTGCGATTGCGCTCAGCATCATCTTCGTCGGCGCGCATGCTTTGTTGCAGCAGAAAGAGAAGCATGACTGGCGGCTGCTCTTCGCCTTCTGCTTCGGATTCATCCACGGCTTCGGCTTCGCAAATGTGCTTCGCGAAATGCGGCTGCCGCCAGCGGCGCTCGGCTGGTCGTTGTTCTCGTTCAACGTCGGCGTCGAAATCGGGCAGGCGTGCATCGTTCTGGCAGTCGCGCCGTTGCTCGCGTTGCTCTACCGCCGGAGCGAAACGGTCGCGGCGCGAGTGATCACCGCCAGCTCATTCGGCGTCGTTTTCGCCGGATCATTCTGGTTCGTGCAACGCCTGTTTGCGTAGTCACCTGACCGCAGCGGCTGCGATGGTCTGATCTACTCCGCCGTGACTGCCCGCGCCGGCACATATGTTCACGAACGGAACCGAGCGTTCGATGAAATCGGCGGTCGCTTTCGGCGCTTCGAGCGGGAGCAAGTGACCGGCGTTCGGGATCGTATGCACAACCGTGTGGAGCCGCAGGCGTGCGTTGATTTCGCGCCGCACCAATGACGCAGTGATTGTCTCGTCCGCGCCGCCGACA
>JACCTI010000017.1 GCA_013812515.1 Chthoniobacterales bacterium | reverse complement strand
CAATGGGGCATGACCGTCGATCTGAATGTCTGCACCGGATGCAGCGCGTGTGTCATTGCCTGCCAGAGCGAAAACAACGTCCCGATCGTCGGCAAGCTCCAGGTGAGCCATGGACGTTCGATGCATTGGCTGCGCATCGACCGCTATTACGCGAGCGACAAGGGCTTCAACCAGGATCGCGGCCAGTTCCCGGAGAATCCGGAGATCGTTCACGAGCCGATGATGTGTCAGCACTGCGAGAATGCGCCCTGCGAGACGGTCTGCCCGGTAAACGCGACCGTGCATAGCGAAGACGGCCTCAACGTCATGGCTTATAACCGCTGCATCGGCACGCGCTACTGCGCGAACAACTGCCCCTTTAAGGTGCGCCGCTTCAATTTCTTTGATTATAACCAGCGACCGGTCGGGAAAAAGAAGATCGCGGGCGCGTTCGGCGTTTATCAGGAATATCTCGGACCACTCACGAAGAAGGGCGCGCCCGATATTACGAAGCTCCAGAAGAACCCGAACGTGACGGTTCGTATGCGGGGCGTGATGGAGAAATGCACGTATTGCGTGCAGCGCATCGAGGAGGCGAAGATCGCGGCACACGTGAACGCCGGAGCGTCAGACAAGACGCTCATCCCGCGCGACTCGTTCACGAGCGCTTGCGCGCAAGCTTGCCCAACGGAGGCGATCGTCTTCGGAGACATCAAGGACCCGGAAAGCCGCGTCTCCAAAATAAAGCGACAAGACCGGAACTATCGCCTGCTCGAATATCTCAATGTGAACACGCGCACGAGCTATTTGGCGCGTCTTCGCAATCCGAATTTGAACATGCCCGACGCCCAGCGGATTGGCATTGCGAGCTCGGGTGATACGGAGCACGAAGACGAGAGCAAGGCGAAGCACGATTTCGAGCAGCACGACAAAGGTGTCCTTAATCCGGAGGAGAAGCCGTGACGGCATTTTCGATTTTCGATCTTCGATTTTCGAATGCTAGAGAGCTCGGGGCGGGGACGGCGGGGCACTGCTCAATAGATTTTCGAAATTCCGAATTCGAAATTCTTCCATGAACGGCGCGACGACCACAGTACCAGACGTGATTCGCGGCGAGGCCTCGTCGTCGGTCGAGAAGCCGTTGTCGCGGGTCCCGCTTGTGCTGAACAAGCGGAACTTCAGCTGGATCACGGAACGGATCACGGGAGTCATCGAAGGACCGGCGCCACGGTGGTGGTGGGTTTCGTTCGCCGTCAGCACAATGGTCGCCGCCATTGGGCTGTTCTGTCTCGGCTATCAAATCTCGACCGGCGTCGGCACGTGGGGATTAAATCACCCGGTCGGCTGGGCTTGGGACATCACGAACTTCGTTTTCTGGATCGGTATCGGTCACGCCGGAACTCTGATTTCCGCCATCTTGTTTCTCTTGCGCCAGAAATGGCGGACGTCGATTAACCGCGCCGCCGAAGCGATGACGCTCTTCGCCGTGATCTGCGCGGCCATTTTCCCGGGCGTGCACGTGGGACGCGTCTGGATGGCGTGGTTCATGGCCCCGTTACCGAACAACTACGGCATTTGGCCGAACTTCCGCAGCCCGCTGCTCTGGGACGTGTTTGCAGTTTCAACTTATTTTTCTGTTTCCGTGTTGTTTTGGTATACCGGATTGATCCCGGATCTCGCGACGTTGCGCGATCGCGCCACATCCAAGATCAAGAAGCTGCTCTACGGAATCTTCGCAGTCGGCTGGCGCGGGTCGAACCGCAACTGGCGCCATTATGAGATGGCGTATCTGCTTCTCGCCGGTCTCTCCACCCCGCTTGTCCTCTCAGTGCATAGCGTCGTCTCGTTCGACTTCGCGACCTCCGTGATTCCCACGTGGCACTCCACGATCTTCCCGCCTTACTTCGTCGCGGGCGCCATCTTCGGCGGATTCGCCATGGTGCTGACTTTGCTCATCCCGGCGCGCGCCATTTACAAACTGCACGACGTGATAACGCCGCAGCACGTCGACAAAATGGCCAAGATCATTCTGCTGACGGGATCGATCGTAAGCTACGCGTATGCGATGGAGTTTTTTGTCGCGTGGTATAGCGGCAACCAATACGAGAAGTACGCCTTCTATAATCGCATCCTTGGACCCTACTGGTGGTACTGGTGGGTCGGAATGCTCTTCTGCAATTTCCTCGCCCCGCAACTCTTTTGGTTCAAGCGCTTCCGCTTCAACGTCTACGTCGTTTACTTCGTTTGCATGTGCGTGAACGCCGGGATGTGGTTCGAGCGTTTCATCATTATCGTGGGCGGTCTGCACCGCGATTTCCTGCCGTCGTCCTGGGGCATGTTCCATCCGACCTGGGTCGACATTTGGACTTTCGTCGGGACGTTTGGGATCTTCCTCTCCCTCTTCCTTCTCTTCATCCGCTTCCTCCCGATGATCGCGATGTCGGAAGTCAAAATCGTGCTGCCGGAGGCTGATCCGCATCACGCCTCACCGGGCGAACATCACGTCGTCGCCGCCGGCGGAAAGGAGCGCACGTGAGAACGCCCTCCGGAAACAGAGTCTACGGAATCGGGGCGGAATATCCGAGCGCAGCCTCTCTTTACGAAGCCGCGAAGCGCGTGCGGGACGCAGGGTTTAAGCGATGGGATGTGCATTCTCCTTTCCCCATCCATGGAATGGATGATGCGATGGGTCTTGGTAAATCCTGGCTCAGTGCGGCGGTCCTGATTGGCGGTTGCACGGGTCTGCTCACCGCCGCCCTTCTGACCTTTGGGCCATCGTGGTTCATCTACCCGCTCGTGGTCCATGGAAAGCCGATCGACTGGAAAACGGTGCCCGCGTTTTTCCCAATCATGTTCGAGCTGACGGTTCTATTCTCCGCCTTCACTGCTTTCTTCGCGATGCTGATCATGAACGGTCTGCCTCGTTGGTACCATCCGATTTTTAATTGGGACCGATTCAGTCGCGCGACGAACGATGGTTTTTTCCTTGTGATCGAAGCGCGCGATCCACGATTCACGGAAGGCGAAGCGCAGCAGCTGCTCGAGCAGAGTGGCGGACGGCACATCACCGTGGTGCACGAAGATTGATAATGAACAGAAGCGCGCAGATCGGGACCGAGATTGTAGCAACGGCGTTGTGTCGCCGTTTCGAGCGTGAGCCACACCCTGGAGCGTCCCGACGCAGCGAGGCGGCTATAGGACGCGAGACGGCGACGGCCTGAGAATTGATATGCTGCGCGGTTTTTTCCTCATCTTCTTTTTGCTCGGGATTGCGATGGTCGCATTCCTGGGCTTTCGCGGCCAACACAGCACCGGGTCACCGATCGAGGTGTTTCCAGACATGGTGCGTCAGCCAAAGGTGCGCGCGCAGGCGCCGCTCGGATTCTTCAGCGACAATCGCGGAGCGCGCGTCCCGGTCGCGGGCACGGTGCCGATCGGTTACGAGATGCTGTTGCCATCGACCAAGGCAGATACCGGCGCGGCTCCTGTGGCACCGGGAGCGGAGAACCAGCCGGCGGTTAGCTTCAGTGCAGGGAACGATTACGCGAACACTGGAAAGATGGGAAGCAATTGGGGCACAGGCATTCCGCTCGAAATGACGCCGCAGCTCATGGCCCGCGGCGAGCAGCGTTTCAACATCAACTGCGCCGTCTGCCATGGCGCGGCCGCGCTCGGGAACGGCATCACGAAGCAGTACGGCCTAACGACTGTGGTCACCCTGCAGGACGAACGCATTCGCAACATGGCCGACGGCGAAATTTTCGACACCATCACCCATGGCAAAAACACGATGATGGCCTACGGACCGAACGTGACCGTGAACGATCGTTGGGCGATTATCGCTTACCTGCGCGCTTTGCAGCGGAGCCAGAACGCCTCGCCTGAGGACGTGCCGCCGGAAGCTCGGATCGAACTGGAAAAGCCATGAGCGAGCGATCTCACGTGGTGCCAACTCCGGAAGGCGAGTACTTCGAGAAGAGTCGTTTCGCCGGCCTTTCATTCATCGCCGCAATCGTGGCGGTGGTCGGGCTTATCGTCAGCATCATTGGCGCAATCGTTTGGCCGGAGCAATTCGCCTATTCGTGGCTCTTCGGCTTTGCTTACTTCTTCACGCTCTGCGCGGGCTGCTTTTTTTGGATCATCGTGCATCACGCGGTCGATGCGGAGTGGTCCGTCGTGGTGCGCCGGCAATGGGAGAACATTGCGAACCTCTTTCCGCTCATCGCGCTCTTCTTCATCCCGGTCTTCCTTTTCCGGCATCATCTTTACGAATGGATGAACATTCCTCCGGGTGAAGATCATCTGCTCGATAGCAAGCGTGCCTACCTGAATCTGCCGTTCTTCGCCCTGCGCGCCGTTTTCTTCTTCGTCTATTTTTCCGCCGTCGCGTTCATGTTCCGAAAGATTTCCGTGCGGCAGGATCGTGACGGCAATCCCGCTTCCACTTTGAAGATGCGTCGTCTCGCCTTCGTCGCGTTGCCGCTCTTCGCGCTCTCGCTCACGTTTGGGGTGTGGGATTGGCTCGCCGGCCTGAATTACAAGTGGTTCTCGACCATGTGGGGCGTTTACATCTTTGCCGGCGCGTGCGGGAGTGCGATGTCGCTCACCGTGCTGGTGATGGCGGCGCTGCGGCATGCGGGTTACCTGAAGGAGACGGTCACGATCGAGCACTTCCACATCATGGGGAAGTGGATGCTCGCGTTCACCGTTTTCTGGGCCTACATCGGCTTCAGTCAGTACATGCTGATTTGGTACGCGAACATTCCGGAGGAAACCGATTACTTTATCCTGCGAAACACGAAAAGCTGGAATTTGCTCAGCCTGCTCCTCGTGGTCGGGCGCTTTTTCCTTCCCTTCGCCCTCCTGCTTTTACGCTCAACGAAGAAGGACACGCGCGCGCTTTGCATGGTCGCCGGGTGGATCCTCTGCATGCAGTTGCTCGACATCTATGTCGTGGTCCTGCCGGAGCTGCATCGCACGGGGTTTCATCTCAGTATTCTTGACTTCTTTCCGGTGCTCGGAATTGGCGGAACGCTCGTGTTCTTCTACCTGCGTCTCGTCGGTACCACCTCGTTATTCCCGGTTCGCGACCCGCGCGTGATCGAATCGCTCCGAATCGTAAACTGACCATGGCCGAACGCGAGGAAGAGCTCACTTTTCATCCGCCGCAATCCGTCTCGAAGACTTGGCTCGGTGTGGTGCTGGTATTTCTCGTCTTCGCCCTCTTTGTCTGGGCAGTGATCGGAGCGATGCCGCGCGGCGACGACTACGAGCAGAAGCGCGCGGCCGCGCGGCGGGAAAAACTGAAGACGCTGAGCGAAGAAGCGAATACAGCGCTCAACAAATACGGCTGGACTGATAAAGAGAAGAGCATTGCACGCGTACCGATTCAGCGGGCGATGGAGATCAGTCTTGCCGAACTCGCGCAGAAGCAACCAGTGCCCGCCAATCCGATTGCCGCAGCGCCACCTCAGCCAGGTCCTCAGGAAGCCGCACCTGTTGCTCCGGTCGCCTCCACCGTTCCTCCGAGCGCTGCCGCGGCCGCTTCGGCTGCGGCGACTCCGAAAGCAACCTCTATTCACGGCAAAGATTCCGAGAATCGGGGACAAGCCACCGGTGCGGCTAATCCACCAAATGCCGCTCCCGGAACTCAGCCGGGTCCGAATGCGACACCAGCAGCGTCGCCACCATCAGGTGCCAGTCAGCCACAACCGGGCGAGGGCAAACCAACGGCAACTCCGGTGCAATCACCTCCCGGAACGCCGCTCCCCGTGCCGGGGGCAACGCCATGAATCTGCTTGATTTACTCGCCCGGATGAAACGCTACGACAAGAACGCTGAAGTGATTTTCGACGAGAAGGAGCCGATCGGGGCTGCGACGGATTTGGTCATGCCGCGCCGCCCTTGGTTCCGCAGGAAAAACGAGCGCCCCAGCGCGCGCATGACTTCGGCGGGTCGCCCAATTCGCCCATGAGCTCCGCCGAGATCCCGTTAAGGCCGCCGTCGTCCACAGCGGCCGTGGCCAGTCCCGCAGAAAACCAGGTGACGCGTGACGAAGTCGAGCAAGTGGAGCGCGCGTTAATCGACGCTTCAACACGCATGCCGGTCTTGATGTTCTACACTTCAGCGGTGTTCTGGCTGTTGCTCGGAACGCTGCTCGCTGGGCTGGCTTCTTTTCAGATGCACATGCCGGATTTGCTGGGCGGGACGAGCTTTCTCACTTGGGGACGGGTTCGGCCGGCGCATACGAACGCTATGGTTTTCGGCTGGGCTTCAATGGCCGGCATCGGCACCTCGATTTGGCTGATGGCGCGACTGAGCCGCACGACCTTGCGGCATCCGTTGCTCCTGGTGGCGGGGGCCGC
>JACCTI010000005.1 GCA_013812515.1 Chthoniobacterales bacterium | reverse complement strand
ACGACGAAGATGATGAGGAAGAAATAGGGATCGGGCGTCATGCTCGTTCAGTTCGTGTTCGTCGGGACGAAGAGAAGAAGGATTTTGCCACGGACGAGACACGGATTCATACGGCGTCTACGTTCCGACATCCGTGTTTCATCCGTGTTTCATCCGTGTTAATCGGTGGCTGAGAAACAGAGGAGCGGGTGTTAGACGACGCCCTGGTCGAGCATCGCGTTCGCGACCTTCAGGAAGCCCGCGATGTTCGCGCCGTTCACATAATTCCCCGGCGTGCCGAATCGTTCCGCGGTCGCGCGGCAGGTCTTGTGGATCGCCTGCATGATGCTGCGCAACCGGCTGTCCACTTCCTCCCGCGTCCAGGAAAGACGCATGCTGTTCTGGGCCATCTCCAGCCCGGAAGTCGCCACGCCGCCGGCGTTGGCCGCCTTGCCGGGACCGAAAAGAATCTTTGCTTCGAGGAACTGCTCCACGCCTGCGATCGTCGTCGGCATGTTCGCGCCTTCGGAGACAACATAAACCCCGTTGCTCAGCAGGTTCGCAGCATCCTTCGCGTTGATCTCATTCTGCGTCGCGCTCGGAAAAGCGCATTGCGCGGGATGGTCCCAGAGCGGGTTGTGATCGAGCGCGGCGTCCGCCGGAGTGAAGACTGCGCCGGCGAATTTCTCCGCGTATTCCGCGATGCGTCCGCGCCTCACATTCTTGAGTTCCATCAGGAACGTAAGCTTCTCTTTTGTGATTCCCGCCTCGTCGTAAATGTACCCGGCCGAATCGGAGAGCGTCACGGGTTTTGCGCCCATGTCGATCAGCTTCTCGACCGTGTATTGCGCGACGTTGCCGCTTCCGGAGACGAGACAAGTTTTGTCGGTTAGATCCTCGCCGCGAGTTTTAAGCATCTCGGCCGCGAAATAAACTGCGCCGTAGCCGGTCGCCTCCGGCCGGATAAGCGACCCGCCCCAGCCAAGACCTTTGCCCGTCAATACGCCGGTGAACTCGTTCCGCAGCTTCTTATCCATACCGAAGAGGTAACCGATCTCACGCCCACCCACACCGATGTCGCCCGCAGGCACGTCGCGGTAGGGACCGATATGCCGCGACAACTCGGCCATGAACGCCTGGCAAAAGCGCATCACTTCGTAGTCCGTCTTGCCTTTGGGATCAAAATCAGAGCCGCCCTTCCCGCCTCCCATTGGCAACGTCGTGAGGGCGTTTTTGAAGACCTGCTCGAAGGCGAGGAATTTCAGGATGCCGAGATTGACCGAAGGATGGAAACGCAGTCCGCCTTTGTAGGGCCCGATCGCGCTGTTCATCCCGATCCGGTAGCCGCGATTCACTTGCACCTGACCGGCGTCATCAACCCACGGCACGCGAAACATGATCACGCGCTCCGGTTCGACCATGCGCTCCACGATTTTGGCGGCGCGATATTCCGGATGGCGCTCGAGGACAAGCGCGAGAGATTGGACCACTTCAAAGACCGCTTGGTGAAACTCCGGTTCCGCCGGGTTCTTGCGCTTTGTCTCTGCGATTAGCTCGGAAGCGTAGTCTTGCACAATTTAAACTTTGGTTGCCGCCCCATCTCGCTGCCGCCGCGGACCGCGCTGAGGTATGTCTGGAACTGCCGCGGAACAGAAGCACAAAGTTACAGAATAGCCGTCGCTGACCCGATCGAAATCATCTTGCCGCAGCGTTGCGTGGAATTGAAGGTAGCCGCATGGCTACGCAACCTGCTTCCTACGCCCATCCCGATGCATTAGTGGACGCTGACTGGCTCGAGCAACATTCCAAGGACAACAATGTCCGGATCGTCGAGTCGAACGAAGACATCCTTCTCTACGATACCGGGCACATCCCGGGCGCGGTCCACATCGATTGGCGGACCGATCTACAGGACCCAGTAATTCGCGACTACATCGCGCCCCAAAAATTTGCCGAGCTTTGCCGCCGGAATGGCATTACGCCTGAGACCACTTGCATTTTTTACGGCGACAAGGCGAATTGGTGGGCCTGTTACGCGCTCTGGGCATTTCGATTGTTCGGCCACAAGAACGTCAAGATCCTGAACGGCGGCCGCGATAAATGGAAAGCCGACGGCCGCAGCATGACGCGCGACGTACCGAAATATCCGGCGACGGAATACCCGGTACCGGAGAAACGTTACGACAAAGAGGTGCGCGCATTTGCGGACGAAGCGCTCGCGCAAAGTAGAAATGGAAAGCCCCTGATCGACGTGCGTTCGCCCGGTGAGTTCAAGGGCGACGTCACTCACATGCCTGAATATCCGCAGGAAGGCGTTCTGCGCGGCGGACACATTCCGGGCGCGAAAAGCGTTCCATGGAAGACGGCGACAAACGAGGACAACACCTTCAAGTCCGCGTCGGAACTGGCGAAGATTTATCTGGAAGGCTGTGGTGTCAGTGCCGACAACGAAACCATCGTCTACTGCCGGATCGGCGAACGCTCCAGCCACACCTGGTTTGTGCTCACGTATCTGCTGGGACTTGATAATGTGCGCAATTACGACGGTTCGTGGACGGAGTGGGGTAACAAGGTCGGCGCGCCGATCGAGCGGGGCGCATAAGGTTTACCTGGTCTTGATCCTGCTCTTGCTCGATCGGGCTTAAGAGATCAAGAGTAAGATCAGGATTATGAGTAGGAGTTGAAGATGTACCCGCCGAAGCTCGACAAGATCATCCATCTCTTCGAAATGCTGCCGGAAGTGGAGCGACGAGAGACGCTGGTTTCTTACGCGGACAGCGCGAAGAAACAGGAGCCGCGGACCGGCGAGCAGTTCCAACTGGAGGACGTGCGGAAAGACGAAGAATGCGCTGACACCGTGGGCGTTTATCTGCATGTGGATGAGAACGGGAAGGCGCACTTCCGCATGACCCTCGGCCCGGAAGTGCAAACGCTCACTCGCGCCATGACCGCCATCCTCTGCAAAGGCCTCGAGGGAGCAACGCCGCAGGAAATCCTTGAACTGCCGAGCGATTTTGTGACGCGGATTGTGGGAGCGGAGCTGGTGCGCGTCCGCAGTCAGACGACCTATTACATCCTCACGCGGATGAAAGGTATCTGTAAGGTTTACCTTCATCGCGAACGCAAAATGGCTTCGGCAGCTTGAGAGCGTGGCTGTCGATCACGTCAGCTTCGGCGGTTGGGAAAACAATGTTCGAATCGAGAACGGTCGGACGGAGCTAATCATCACACTTGATGTGGGGCCGCGGGTGATCTCGTATCGCACCGCGGATTGCACAAACGTCTTCAAGACTTTCAGCGCGCAGCTTGGCCAGACTGGCGAACGCGAATGGATGTCGCGCGGCGGCCATCGTTTCTGGCTCGCGCCGGAGCATCCGGTGCTCAGCTATTTGCCGGATAACAGCCCAGTCGCACACCGCATCATCTCGGATCATGAAGTCGAGACGATCACCCCGCCGGCCGAGCAGTTGCCGATCCGGAAAATACTGACGGTGACGCTTGATCGTGTCTCGTCCCGCGTGAGCGTGACTCATCGCGCGGAAAACTGCGGTGACAAACCGATGCCGGTCGCGACCTGGGGGCTGAGCGTGATGGTGCCCGGCGGATGCGAAATCATTCCACTTCCGCCGCGCGGGGAACATCCACGCTATTTGCTCCCGAATCGCTCCCTCGTCCTGTGGCCATTCACCCATATGACCGACCCACGGTGGCGCTGGGGAGAACGTTTCATCACTTTGCGCCAGGGAGATGCAGGGCCGACAAAGATCGGTTTGGCGCATCGCGAACGATGGATTGCTTACCATCGCGAGGACTCACTTTTTCTGAAGACGATCGAGTTCCGCGAAGACGCAACGTATCCCGATTTCGGCTGCAACTTCGAGACTTTCACGAACGAGGAGATGCTCGAGGTGGAAGCGCTCGGACCGCTGGTGGAGCTCGCGCCAGGCGCGTCGACACAACACACCGAGCACTGGGATCTCTTCGAAGGCGCGAGTGTGCCACCGCGCCGGGACGAGGAAGCGATCGCATGGTGGATCACGCCCTGGCTGGAGCGTGTCGGGCTCGCGGTTTAACGAGTGACGGCGAAATAATTTCGTCTACGCTCCCGCTGCGCAGATGCCGCGGAATAACGAGCTTCGAAAAATCCTCCTGATTGGCTCCGGGCCCATCGTCATTGGGCAGGGCTGCGAGTTCGATTATTCCGGCGTGCAAGCGTGCAAAGCGCTCAAGGAAGAAGGCTACGAGGTCGTGCTCGTAAACTCGAATCCGGCCACGATCATGACCGATCCGGAGTTCGCGGATCGCACCTACATCGAACCGATCACGCCAGAGGTGATCGAGGCGATTCTGGAACGCGAAAAGCCGGATGCGATCCTGCCCACGATGGGCGGACAAACCGCGCTCAACGCCGCCATGGAATTGAATCGCAACGGCGCGCTCAGCCGGCAGGGCGTGAAGTTGATCGGCGCGAACGCGCAGGCGATCGCAAAGGGCGAAGATCGCCACCTCTTCAAGGAAGCGATGCTGCGGATCGGGCTCGATGTTCCCCGTTCCGGGATCGCCCATTCCTTGCAGGATGCGAGTCGCATCGCCGATGAGATCGGCGCTTTTCCCCTCATCATTCGGCCGGCGTTTACCCTCGGTGGCTCCGGCGGTGGCATCGCTTACAACCGTGAGGAGCTCGATGAGATCGTCGCGCGTGGCCTGAACCTGTCACCGGTCGATGAAGTGTTGATCGAAGAATCGCTCGTCGGTTGGAAGGAATTCGAAATGGAGGTGATGCGCGACTGCGCCGACAATTGCGTGGTCGTTTGCTCGATCGAGAACCTCGATCCGATGGGCGTGCACACCGGCGACTCGATCACGGTCGCGCCGACGCAGACGCTCTCCGATCGCGAGTTTCAGCTCATGCGGGACGCGTCGTTCGCGGTGATCCGTGAGATCGGCGTCGAGACCGGCGGGTCAAACATCCAGTTTGCCGTGAACCCGGAGAATGGCCGGATGGTAGTCATCGAAATGAACCCGCGCGTCTCGCGATCATCGGCACTGGCGTCAAAAGCGACTGGATTTCCGATTGCGAAAATCGCCGCGAAGCTGGCGGTCGGCTACACGCTGGATGAGATCCGCAACGACATCACGCGCGAAACGCCGGCGAGCTTCGAGCCGACGATTGACTACTGCGTGGTGAAAGTGCCGCGTTTCACCTTCGAAAAATTCCCGCAAGCCGACGCTACGCTGACGACGCAGATGAAAAGCGTGGGCGAAGCGATGGCGATTGGGCGCACCTTCAAGGAGGCCCTGCAAAAAGCGCTGCGTTCGCTCGAAATCAAACGCTTTGGCTTGTGCGGCGACGGGAATGAAAAGCGCGTTGACCCCGAGACACTGCGGGTCAGGCTCACCGTTCCAAATGCCGAGCGCATCTTCCATGTCGCGCAGGCTTTTCAGGACGGCATGTCGATCGACGAGGTGTTCGATGCGACGAAGATCGACCGCTGGTTCCTGCACAACATTCGGCAGATCGTTGAGGAAGCGGAGAGGCTGCGGAGTGTCGCGACTGCCGACGCTAAAGCGCGGAGCACTGCCGATGCGCCTGTCCAGCCGGCGGACATCTCGCCGGAACGGAAGTCAGGCTTCCAGCCTGACTCGGGCGACAGGCTTCCAGCCTGTTGTTTCCAACCGTTCAATCCGCACGGCGAAATCAAGCAAACGCGCCGTAATCTTCCTCATTGGGAACAGCAGGGAGCGACCTATTTCGTCACTTTCCGGCTCAACGATTCCGTCGCGGCGAACGTCCTCCAGCGATGGCGGGAAGAACGCGAACAGTGGCTTCAGCACCATCCTCCTCCGTGGGACTGGCAGGCCACCAGAGCTTACATTCGGCTTTGCGAGGAAAGCCGCGAAGAATGGCTCGACCAAGGTCATGGCTCTTGTCTGCTGCGAGAGCCCGGCGCTGCGAGGATCGTCGCGAACGCGCTGCGGCACTTCGACTCGGAACGTTATCTCCTGGATTCCTTCGTCGTGATGCCGAATCACGTCCATGCGATCGCGAAGCCTCTCGGCGCGAGCGCCCTTTCGGATATTCTACATTCCTGGAAATCGTACTCGGCTAATGAGATCAATCGCGTCCTCCATCAGGCCGGCACGTTTTGGATGGAAGAGAGCTTCGACACGATCGTACGAGATGCTTCGCACCTCGCGGTCTGCCGTGAGTATGTCGCAAGAAACCCGGTGAAAGCTGGTCTAAAGGCGGGCGAATTTGTTTTAGAATCGCGGGGGGCGGTGCGGGATGGCGCTGAGCTGAGCCGGCAGGCTGGAAGCCCGCTGGCCGAGTCAGGCTGGAAGCCTGACCTCCAAACCATTCGCCGCGCGAAGAAGCTCGGTTTCTCCGATCGCCAACTCGCTGTCGCATGGAACATGAGCGACGAGCAGGTGCGCGCGTTACGAAAAGATCTCGGCGTCCTCCCCACTTACCGCCTCGTCGACACCTGCGCCGCAGAGTTCGAGGCCTACACGCCATACTACTACTCCACCTACGGCAGCGAGAACGAGATGCGCCGGACGGATCGTCGCAAGATCATGATTCTAGGCGGCGGACCCAATCGCATCGGGCAAGGCATCGAGTTCGATTACTGCTGCGTGCACGCGGCCTTCGCGCTGCGCGAGCTCGGGTTCGAGACCATCATGGTCAATTCGAATCCCGAGACGGTCTCGACCGATTACGACACAAGCGACAAACTCTACTTCGAGCCACTCACGCTGGAAGACGTCCTGAACATTTACGATCAGGAGCAGCCGGAAGGCGTGATCGTGCAATTCGGCGGACAAACGCCACTTAACCTGGCGGCCGGCCTGCGGGCCGCGAATGTGCCGATCGTCGGAACCCAGCCCGAAAGTATCGAGAAAGCTGAAGACCGCAGACTCTTCGCCGCGATGCTGGACAAGCTCGGGCTTCGGCAGACGCCGAGCGGCTCTGCTCTCGACGCGGAAGAAGCCCTCGCGATCGCGGATCGGATTGGGTATCCGGTGCTCGTTAGGCCGTCGTTCGTTCTGGGCGGACGCGCGATGGAACTGATCTACAACGACCACGATCTCCGCCGTTACATGGAGAACGCAGTCGAGGTCAGCGCAGATCGGCCAGTGCTGGTGGATCGCTTCCTCGAGGATGCCATTGAAGTGGATGTCGACTGCATCGCGGATGGTGAAATCGCGGTGCTCGGCGCGATCATGGAACACGTGCAACTCGCCGGAATTCATAGCGGCGACAGCGCTTGTGCGATCCCTACGTTTTCATTGTCGCGACACGTCCTGGACGAGATTTCGGCTGCGACCAAAGCGATGGCCCGGGAGCTGGAGGTTCGCGGCTTGATGAATGTGCAGTTCGCCGTGAAAGACGAAGACGTCTACGTGTTGGAGGTGAATCCGCGCGCGTCCCGCACGGCCCCATTCGTAAGCAAGGCAATCGGGGTGCCGCTCGCGAAGCTGGCCGCGAAAGTGATGGCGGGGAAGACGCTATCGGAACTCGGCTTTACGAAGGAAGTCGTTCCGAAACACTTCTCGGTCAAAGCGCCGGTGTTCCCGTTCCTTCGGTATCAAGGCAGCGATACAGCTCTCGGTCCCGAAATGAAGTCGACCGGCGAAGTAATGGGAATCGATGTCGATCTGGGCCGCGCCTACGCCAAAGCACAGATGGCTGCGCCGCCTCCGCTGCCAAAATCCGGCAACATCTTCATCAGCGTGAAAGACGCCGACAAAGCGCGGGTCGTTCCCCTGGCGCGCGACTTCACCGCTCTCGGGTTCGGCATCATCGCGACCAGCGGAACCGCTGCGACCCTCGCCGCAGCCGGCGTGCCCGTGACGCGCGTCTTCAAATTGCGCGAAGGTCGCCCGCACGTGCTCGACCGCATCACGAACGGTGATGTGCAGCTAATTATCAATACGCCGAGCGGAAAAATCCCGCGCGAGGATGAGCTGAAAATGCGCAGCGGCGCGCGATCGAACAAAATCCCGATTATCACGACAATGCGCGCAGCGCACGCGAGCGTGACCGGCATTCGCGCGCTTCAGTCCCATGGTGTTTCGGTAAAGAGCCTCCAGGAATATCACGCGATGGAACGGGAACAGAAAGAAACGCCGAACGTCGAATGCCAGGTATGATGACGAACCGGGTGTCCTCCACACCTCGACGTTCGGCGTTCGTTCTCTTTTTCAGTTTGCAGGGCTCCCAACCCATCCCCGCCGCGTGGCCGCGTCTGCGGCCCATTCCAGCGTTGGACGTTGAACGTTGGGCGTTGAACGTTAGCATTGCCCGCATGAAATCGATCATGCTCGGTTGTCTCGCGGGGCTCCTCCTCGCCGCGGCACCCGCCTTTAGCCAGGACGAAACCACCACCCCTTCACCTTCACCAGCAATGAGCACATCACCCAGCCCCGCAACCAACGAAGTCGCCGTCATTCAAACCAGCGAGGGCGAAATGGTCGCGGAGTTCTGGCCGGACGTGGCGCCGAACACGGTGGAAAATTTCAAGAAGCTCGCGCGCCAGGGATTCTACGACGGCACCGCGTTTCACCGCATCGTGAAAGGCTTCATGGTTCAGGGCGGCGATCCGCTCACGAAGGATCCTTCGAAAGAAAGCCGCTGGGGCACGGGCGATCCCGGTTATAAGGTCAAAGCCGAATTTAATAAGCGCTCGCACGAGCGCGGGGTGCTTTCGATGGCGCGCTCGAGCGATCCGGATTCCGCCGGCAGTCAGTTTTTCATCTGTCTGGAGAATGTGAAGCGGCTGGATGGCCAATACACAACCTTCGGCAAAGTGATCAAAGGTGATGACGTGCTCGGGAAGCTTGGCGACATCGAGACGACAATGAGCGCCGGCGGCGAAAAGAGTAAACCGACAAAGCGAGTCGCGGTTGAGAGCATCAAAATCGTGCCAGCCGATTCCGTGAAATAGCGCCGCACCGGACACCGTTGTAGCTGATCGTGTAGCGGCGGTCTGTGACCGCGGAAACTCTTATTTCGAACTGTGACTGAAGTGGATGAAAAAAGCGGGCGGTCACAGACCGCCGCTACAAAGGTCGCCCTGGTGCAGATGCGGTGCATCCCTGATCCGGCCGCGAATCTGGAACGAGCGATCACCTTCATCCGTGATGCCGCTGCCAAAGGCGCGCAGATTGTCTGTCTCCCCGAGCTGTTTCGCTCGCAATATTTCTGCCAATCGGAAGATCACGCGAACTTCGCGCTCGCGGAGGAAGTGCCCGGACCAACTACCGACTCGTTAGGCGAAGTTGCGCGCGATAACAAACTTGTGATCGTCGCGTCGCTCTTCGAGAAACGCGCGGCCGGCGTTTATCATAACACCGCCGCCATCATCGGCGCGGACGGCAAGTTCATCGGGAAGTATCGCAAAATGCACATCCCGGATGACCCGGCCTTCTACGAGAAGTTTTACTTCACGCCCGGCGATCTCGGGTTCAAAGCCTGGCCCACGCAGCACGGGAACATCGGCGTCTGTGTTTGCTGGGACCAGTGGTATCCGGAAGCGGCGCGGCTGACCGCGTTGCGCGGCGCCCAGCTTCTGTTTTATCCCACCGCGATCGGATGGCACCCGGCAGAGAAGGAGAAATACGGCAACGCGCAGCACTCGAGTTGGGAGACGATGCAGCGCAGTCATGCGATCGCGAACGGCTGCTATGTGGCGGCGGTCAATCGCGTCGGCCACGAAGCGCCAGTGGGCGGACCGGGCATTGAGTTCTGGGGCCAAAGCTTCCTCTGCGCACCGAGTGGCGAGATCCTCGCGAAGGGCAGCGTCGATAGCGAAGAGATCGTAATGGCTGATGTCACCTGGGGAGCAATCGACAAGCACCGCACGCACTGGCCGTTTTTGCGGGACCGTCGCATCGACGCGTATGGTGGGATCGAGCAACGGCTGATAGATTGAGCACAAGTACGCTCTCTCATGTCCACCTGAGGCAGGCGAAGCGCGCCGAAGACCCCGCACCTGCCGTCGGTGTCACGCGCCTGAGAAGCGTGGTCAAGCAGCCCATGCGAGGTCCCTCGCCGTCTGCGCGACTCGGGATGACACGTTGAATGTTAGCCTTCATTTTACAGGGCGAAAGGTGCGGGTGTATCGTCCCCTTATGAAATCCAATCTGCGCTTCCTCCTCGCTTGCTATTTCGCACTTTGCTCTTCCGCAGCCGTGACGCACGCGGCGGATGATGTGCAAAAAGCAGTCGCCGTCTTGCAATCAGCCTCAAACAGCAAAGTCACCGGCATGGTTACGTTCACCAGGTCCGGCGAAGATGTGAACGTAGTTGCGGACATCAGCGGCCTGACGCCCGGCAAGCACGGCTTCCACGTTCATGAATTCGGAGATTGCTCGGCACCCGATGCGACTTCGGCCGGCGGCCATTTTAATCCGACCAAGCATCAACATGGCGCGCCTGACGCGAGCGACCGGCACGCGGGTGACCTGGGAAACATCGAGGCGGACCCGTCCGGCAAAGCGCATCTGGAGTTGACTGACAAATCGATGAAGCTGAGCGGCAATGATTCAATCCTGGGTCATGCCGTGATCGTGCACGAGAAAGCCGACGACCTGAAAACACAACCCACAGGCGATGCCGGCGGCCGTCTCGCGTGCGGCGTGATTGGCGTCGCAAAGCAGTGATGTTGTAGCCGGCGCGGTGAGCCCGGTCGCCATTCGCTGTTAGGGGCGTGCCGGGTCGCTGCCCAAGCGACGATAGCGCTTTGGGTTTGAAATGGCGTACAATTGAATGCCGCACCATCCTCCCTTGGCGCTGTTCGCGTCCGTCGTCTCTCTGCGGTGAGGGTAGGGTGAGGGCGAAGCTCGGGAAGTGCCCGACTTAATCTCTTTGTGCCGCGGACGCGGGATGCAGTTATCGTGGGGTTCGAAATGGAACTGCTGACCATCAGCGACGTTAGGCGCTGCGCGCACAAAGGGCCGCTCTCAGCGCGCATTCACGTGCAGGTGAGCGCGGCGGAGGCGAAATCAACCCGTGAAGGCAAGCCTTACTGCGAACTGGCGCTGGCGGATGCATGCGACCGCATGCTCTTGCGCGTCTGGAGCGATCATTCGGATTACCGCGCGTGCGAGTCGCTGCAGGCCTCTGACTTTGTCGAATTGAACGGAGAGTTTGCGCAGCATCAGCAGTTCGGGCTCGAAGCGAAACAGTGGAAGGTTCGTGCCCTAACGAGTGAGGAAGTGTCGGACCTTCTTTCCGGTCCGCCAGAGCTGCGCGCTAAACAATCAGCCGATTGGAACCACCTGACTGCGCGCGTGAGTGCGATCGGTGATCCGCGGCTGCGGGAATTATCCGCAGCGTTCCTGGGCGAATTTGGCGAGCGCTTCCGTCGCACGGCCGGAGCGCGCAGTTATCATCATGCGCGCCGCGGCGGTCTCGTGGAACATACTGCGCAGATGATGCGCGTGGCCGAGCAGGTCGCGCCCCTGTATCCGCAGCTCAATCTCGATTTACTCATCGCCGGCATTCTTTTTCACGATGCCGGAAAGCTTTGGGAAAATCATTTGCCCGAGACGGGTTTCACGATGGGATTCGATGAACGCGGGGAGTTGATGGGCCACATCTCCATTGGCTTGGAGCTGGTAAATTCATTGTGGCGGAAGGTGCAGGCATCAGATGTGGCCAAGACATGGAGTGGTCTGTCGCCAGCTTCCGAGGATGTGCGTCTGCATCTGCTGCATCTCATCGGCGCGCATCACGGCGAGCCGCAGTTTGGATCGCCCGTTAGTCCGAAAACGCCCGAAGCGATGGCGCTGAACTACATCGATAACATGGATGCGCGGCTGGAGATGTTCGCGGCCGGTTATCTGGTTGCGAAGCCAATCGCCGAGCGAATCTACGATCGCGTCCGTCCGCTGCCGGGAAATCTTGTCAAGCCGCTGGATAAATTTGCCGCTCGACCGGAGCAGGCGTAGCGGAGCACGGCCGTCCCTGCTGTGCGGCCGACAGGCGTCTCGCCTGTCTCCTCAACCAGCAGGCGAGACGCCCGCTGGCGGCACAAGCGAGGCTGCATGTGCTCCTATCCGCCGTTTCCCCTCGGCCAAGTACTGATCGTCAATTTCGAAGCCGATGAATTTCGCCACGCCGCATTGTTGAGCAGCCAGGGCGGAGTTCCCGATCCCAAGAAAAGGATCGAGCATCGTCTGCGCGCGGCTGACGCCATGCAGCTTAATGCAATTCACCGCCAGCTCGACCGGGAACGTCGCGGGATGCGGCCGTTCTTTGTTGCGGCTCATGATCGTCTTGTAAGGCACGAACCAGGTGTTGCCGCGGCAACGCAGATCGCTTCCGCCGGTGTGACTCCAACGCGCGATGTTGCTCTTGTCCTGATACGGCACGCCAAGCGCGAGGCGATCCACCGCCGTCGCGCCCGAGGGTGTGAGATGAAAAACGTACTCGTGGCAATCGTTGAGGTAACGCGGTGAGTTGATGGGTTTGAAATGGCCCCGCGACCATGGCGCCTCCTCGTTTTCGTCGATCGTAATGGCTTTGATCCAGTGGATCGTGTTTTGCAACACGAACGTCGCGCGCAGCCCAAGCACGATTTCATGCGGCAGGAATGGATTCTTCGGCGACGCGCCGACGTTTAGGAAAAAAGAACCGAGCGGCTTCAGAACCCGGCGAATTTGCGCCGCCCATTCCGCGCACCACAGCAGGTATTCCGGGCGCTCCTCCTTATCCCGGTATTTCCCGTAGCGAAGTCCGAGATTGTAAGGCGGCGAGGTAACCACCAATTCGACGGAATCGTCCGCAAGACGCGCCATTCCGGCGATGCAGTCTTCGTTATGCAGTTGGAATTCCGTGCGGTTTTTTCCCGAAACGGGAGACGCTTTCACCGCGCCCCCGTCTGACGGAAACAATCCCAGCTCAGTCATGCGGGAGGAGATTACCGGCAGGGGGAGAGTGAACAACAAATTCCGGGTTTAGCCCGGCTCGAAGGCTGTTAAATTGCTCTCGATGTCTGACAAGCCCTCCAAGCTGAAGATCGCTGACCGGGAGTTTACTTCCCGCCTGCTCGTGGGCACGGGCAAGTTCGCGTCTAACGAGTTGATGCGGGACGCGCTGGAAGCAAGCGGGACGGAGATCGTGACGGTGGCACTGCGCCGCGCGGACCTTTCCGGCAAGGGCGACCCGTTCGCGAACATTCTCGATTTCATCGATCCAAAACGTTTCCTGCTTTTGCCCAATACGAGCGGCGCGCGCAACGCTGGGGAAGCTGTCCGCCTGGCGCGGCTCGCTGTCACCGCGGGCCTGCCGAATTGGGTGAAGCTCGAGATTCATCCCGATCCACGTTACCTGCTGCCCGACGGTGTCGAGACGCTGGCTGCCGCGGAAATTCTCGCGAAGGAAGGCTTTGTCGTCCTGCCCTATATCAACGCCGATCCGGTGCTCGCGAAGCGGCTGCAGGACGTCGGCACTGCTACGGTCATGCCGCTCGGCTCGCCAATCGGGAGCCATCGCGGGATTGAGACGCGCGCGCAAATTGAGATCATCATTGAACAAGCCACGGTTCCCGTGGTGGTCGACGCGGGTTTGGGCGCGCCGAGTCAAGCGTCCGAAGCGTTGGAGATGGGTGCTGACGCTGTGCTCGTAAACACGGCAATTGCGATCGCTTCGGACCCGAGTCGCATGGCACAGGCGTTCCGCAAAGCAGTGGAAGCGGGCCGTGAAGCTTATGAGATCGGCTTGGCGGAGGCGCGGGCAACCGCCAGCGCAACTAGCCCGCTGACGGGTTTCTTCACTGAACAGCCCGCAACGTACGAACAGTAGTGGCAGAGGAAGCTAGAAACCTCCTCTCCCCGCCCCGGGGTCAACGCCCCCGGCTAAACTTCGACCGCAGTTACTCGGTCGCGTCGTGGTAGAATTGAATCTGCTTACCGCCGAGTCGCCGCACGACACGCCATCCGTGCCGATGCGCAAAGTCGTTTAATTCGCCCTCCGAGATCTGTTCGAACACCTGCACCTCGGCCGGATGGGTGATGAAACATTCCGGCCGCTGTGCCAGCTCCGCGGAAATCTTTGTCTCCAGCGCGAAGAGATCGTCAGAGATCATCGACTTCGTCCGTCACGCGACGCGCCAGCGGATCGTTCTTCTCCGCTTTCTTGCCGGGGAACGTTGGCGGCGGCTTGGCCGGCCGATTTAACTTCTCGCCGAGCGACTTTCGTGCCTTCTCCGACGGCGAGCCGTGCGCTTCCGGTTTCTCCATTTCGTCCATAATCCACAGCTCCTTCAGCATGAGAAACGAAACCTGACGAGGCGCTGGCCTTGTCTTGGGGCCGCGGCAAGTTGGCGCGTCGCGCACCCTTAGGCTAGGGTGGCTGCCGATGTCATCCGAAACTGTCGAATTGCGCGGCCACATCATCGATTCCCTGATCCTGCCGAAGGTGCTGGATGAAATCCTGACCCGCGGCGCCGAATTTACGATCGCCGAAATCCGGATCGGGCAGAACCGCGTCGATCAAAGCTACGCGCGGATCGACGTTTCATCCGCTTCTAACGACGCCCTGGGAGATCTTCTCCTGCGACTCCGTCAGCACGGCGCCGAGGTAGTGGAGCGCAAAGAAGTGCAGCTTGCGCCGGCGCCGGCTGATGGAGTTTTTCCGGAGGATTTCTACGTCACAACCAACCAGCAAACGTTCGCGCAGATCGGCGGCAAAGAGCTCGCGGTTGAGTCACCCATGATGGACAGCGCCATCGTGGTTAATCGCGACGGGCGGACCGCACGCAGCGTGAAGTTCTACGAGGTCAGGAAAGGCGATGATGTTGTCGTGGGGCAACAAGGGATTCGCGTCCAGGCTGCGGAACGTGAGACATCACACACGAGCGTTTTCAATTTCAACAACCAGATCTCGTCGGAGACGCCGAAGACGGCGATCATCCGCGAGCTAGCCGGCGAGTTCCAGCGCATCCGGAAAGAGCACGGGCAAATCCTCGTCGTCGCCGGACCGGCGGTGGTGCACACAGGCGCGGGCGCTTATTTGGAGAGCCTGATCACCCACGGCTATGTGCAGCGTCTTTTCACGGGGAACGGCCTGGCCGTTTACGATGTGGAAAGCGCACTCTACGGCACTTCGCTCGGTGTGAACCTGGAGCACGGCGCATTGAGTGATGCCGGCCACGTGAATCACATGCGCGCGATCAACAGGATTCGCGAGGCGGGTGGGATCGCAGAAGCGGTTGAGCAGAAGATTCTCACGCGCGGGATCATGCACGCTTGCGTGCGACAGGGCGTCGACATTGTTCTTTCGGGCTCGATTCGTGATGAGGGGCCCATTCCAGGCGTCACGACGGACGCGGTTGAGGCGCAGCGCATCATGCGCGAGAAAGTTCGCGACGTTGCGCTGGTGCTCATGATGGGCTCGATGCTGCACTCTATTGCCGTTCTGAACATGGTTCCTGCGACGGTGAAAATTGTCTGCGTCGATATCGATCCCCGAGTGGTGAATCGCCTAACGAGTTACCAACCATTCCAGGCCGTCGGTTTGGTCACAGATGTGAAGCCGTTCTTGCGCGAGCTGACGGAAAACATCGAAGCCTCCGCCGGCGCGAACGGCGCCGCGGTGGCGTAATTTCTGTCGCATGCGCGAGCTGCTTCTTTGCCCGCCGGATCACTACGGCATCGAGTATGAGATCAACCCGTGGATGAGCCGCGCCCGTGGCGCCGATACACCGCTGGTGCAGGCGCAGTGGAAGGGACTCTACGAGACACTCTCGAAGCTGGACGCGAAAGTGCACCTGATCCCGCCAAAAGAACGGCTGCCGGACATGGTCTTCACCGCAAATGCAGGGCTCACGGTCGGGCGCAAATTCATCCCGAGCAATTTTCGACACCAGGAACGTTCCGGAGAAGCGCCGCTCTTTGCGAAATGGATGGAGGAGCGCGGCTATGAAATCAGCTGGCTGCCGTCGAATTTGTATTTCGAAGGCGAAGGTGACGCGCTGTTTGGCGGCGACGCTCTTTTCTGCGGCTACAAATTCCGTACCGACATCAATTCGCACCGCGCCGTCGCCGACTTGTTAGGCTGTCTAGTCATCTCGGTCGAGCTGGTCGACCCCCGGTTTTATCACATTGATACCTGCTTCTGTCCGTTGACGGATGGTGGCGCGATGTGGTTCCCGGCCGCCTTTGATGAGTACGGCCAGCGTGCCATCCGTGATCATCTGCCGAACCTGATCGACGTGCCGGAGGAAGAGGCGACTGGATTCTGCTGCAATGCGGTCGTGCTCGACCACGACATCGTTTTGCCGGAGGGCGCGCGAAGCGTGATCGCGCAGCTTCGCGATCGTGGCTACTCTTGCCATCCTCTACCGATGAGTGAATTTCTGAAAGCCGGCGGGGCGTGCAAGTGCCTCACGATGCATATGCCCCAACGCGAAAGCTGCGCGTAGCGCATTCTCGTAATTCCGCCGCAAAGCATTCGACTGGTCATGAAAGTTGCAGCCGGGACTAACGAGCTTCGCGAGGGCATTTGCCAAGAAGATTTCGGTTGAAACACGCGAGTTGTAGCGGGGCGCTGACCCGACTTTGCGGGAATCGGCAGTCCGCGCGCCCGCAGACCGTTGAAGTAGCAGCGTCCGCGCCGCCGGGGGTCAACGCCCCCGGCTACAACTTCGCCCGAAAAGGAACCCGCTCTGGCATTGCTCTCATATGCTGAAGGAAAGAAAGGGGGAAGTTCGCGCAGCGAAGGCGCGACAACAGCACGTGAGGCGCGTGCGCTACCCAAGGATTTCCACGTGTTACCCAAATTTACCTAACATACAGTAGTTGTCCCACGGTCGGGTGTCGCATTCCGCTGCACTCAGCGTCCCTTCGGTTACGAGTTGGAAGCGTGATCGGCAGCGTCTACCGAACGGTGTAAACCTCTACCAGACCAACTCCAATCGTGCCGTTCTTGCCGCGCACGATCGCCGTATAGTTGCCCTGCGTCAGTGTCGTTGATATCGCAGCCTCGCGATCATCTTCCGGCGCCAGGCCGCTCGCCTCAATCTCGGATTGCTGCGTGCTTCTCCAATTGTCGTTTGCGGCGATCGGGGTGCCGTTGCTGTTGAACAGAAGCAGCTCTGGATCCTGCAGCGGACCGGAAACGCCGCGGCTCGCCAGGGACGGGCCGATGCCACGCACGACAACCCGCACGCTTCCAGTTCCGTTGATTCCCTGTCCGCTGCCGACAATAAATCCGCCAATCATCACATTGTCGTCCAGCCCCACAAAACTTCGGCTGCTGATGTTTCCGAGCTGCGAAGAGTTTGCCGGCGGGATCTCGTAGACCTCAACTAGTGCGACCCCGGTCGTGTTGCTCACCCCTCTCACGATCGCGGTGTAGCGCCCAGGCGCGAGCGTCTGCACGATGGCCGATTCACGATCGTCCACCGGAGGGATGCCGGTCGCTTGAATGGCGGCGGTGTCCGCGTCCTTCCAGTTGTCGTTGAAAATGTGTGCGCCGTTCTCCGGCGCGAGCTCGAGTGTCGGATTCTGCAAAGCACCCGGAACGCCGCGCGCAGTAAGCGACGGGCCGATCGCACGGACGATCACCTGCTTCGGATCGCTGCCTGTGATGATGAATCCCCCGATAAGCGCGTTTTCATCCCCCGCTTCGACGCGCGTGCGCGTGGAGATGTTTAGTTGCCGCGCGGTATGAGAGACAGAGGCCGCGTCATTCGGATCTGTGCCGCTTAGGAACTCGGACTTGTTGTCTTCGCCATCGTGGTCCGCATCGCCTGCCTGACCACCGGTGGCTGGATTAGTGATTTGGCCTAACGAGAGACGACCGGCCTGCCAGCTCGTGAAATCGAATGACGGCGCAATACCGACGCGCGCAACGAACGGGTCGGGATTACCGGTGCGCGTATCGATCCAGACGGGCACGGCCGGGACATCGCGGCTGGTCGGTTCCGCCACGCCAAGATAATCGCCTAGCATGTAGCCGCCGCCCGTGAGCGGGGCGAGAGTGGCATCGCTCGAGACGTTGGTGAGACGAATGTTCGGCCGCCACGTTGCACCCCCGTCGAACGATTGCGCGAGGTACATATCCACGAGGGTGGTCGAACCGGGATTGTCGCGATGATCGTAGAACACAACCGTCACGATCTGACCGTCAGGCGAAGCAGACACCGCAGGATTAAAGACACCGGAACCCACCGGATTATCAGTGATGGGAATTGGCGCGGTCCAGGTATCGCCGGCGTTTGATGACTTTGTGAAGAGGATTTTTGGCGAGCCGGCGCTGAGCGCCTGATAGACAACAAAGAGATGGCCGGCGCGGTCCGCGTTTGCCGAAGGCAGAAAGCCACCGCTGCGAATCGCCGGTTCGGCATAGAGATTTACCGGGGTAATAAACTTCGGCGCGCCGAATGTATTGCCGCCGTCGTTCGAGACGACGACTTGCATAAAATCATCGGCGCTCGAATCCGTGTTGTTGAAGTTCCAAAACACGATCGCCAGCCGGCCGTCCGCCAGAAATACCGGCTGGGATGATTGCGTGTCGCGTGTTGTCGGAGAGATGGCTGCGGGAGCGCTCCAGGTCAGCCCGCCATTATCGCTGAACGAGCGCATGATTGGAGCGCCATTCACGCTCAGGTTGGCGAAGTCGAAGAGAGAGTAGGTCACAACAATCCGCCCGACCGTCGGCGTTCCGGCGAAGGTGTTCACCGCCATCCAATTCTTGTCGGGAAGGAGAGTGCTATTCGCGGATTGATAAACCACCACAGGCTGCAGGAAGCTATTGCCGCCGTCGGTCGAACGACTAACAACAACGGCGCCAGTGGTGAACTGCGAGTTCGTTGCGCCGATTGTGTTCAGATACGCGGTGCCGTTCAAGTCAACGGCCGCCACCGGATCGGTCGCGCGCAAATATGGGCCGCCGCTGGTGGTGGTCAGCTTTGGACTCAGCGCACGGCTCCACGTCAGTCCGCCATCACGGCTGACGGAATAGCCGCAATCCACGGCACCACCATTCGTGAAGCGGCCCTCCTGAAATGTGGCGAGGAGAAAGTCGGGATTGGAAGGCGCGCGCGCGATGTGCGGCTCAGCCTGAGCCCGGAAGGGTTTGCGGTAAGGCGGGCGGATCATCGCCGAGGCGAATGTTCGAGGCGACGCGCGGGTCTAACGAGAGAATCGGCGCCGTCATGCGGGAAGTCGAGCGGAGTGAGCGCTCCCGCCGCGCAGAGTAGATGTCAGCCGCCTCCACTAGCTCTCCATCGACATCCAGACGCAGGAGTGCACCGGAAGAGAGATGCTCGAGCGGCACGTTGCGGAGAGCTTCCGGTAGCCGCGCGCGATCAACCGAGCGATGGTCGCTGGTGACGGAAGCAGGCTGCGCTGCCGCGGCACCGGACGGAGCGAAACAGAGCGGCGCCGTCGCGAAGAGGGCGATGCACAAACGGCGGCGACGTGACGTAATCAATGCAACCCATTTCGAAACTACACCACGGCAGTGCTCCGCACTAGCCTCGCGCGCAGGTAGTAATTTGTCTCTTCTCTATAGCGTTGACCGACGCGTGCGTTGGCGGTAATCCCATCGAGCGGTGGATTTGATCGATGAACTCCAGACACGCCTGATTTGCGGAGATGGGGCGATGGGCACGCTGCTGCTGGAACGGGGCGTGCCGCTGGAGCGCTGTTTGGAAGAACTCTGCTTAAGTGAGCCGGACCGGATCCGCACTGCCCACGAGCAATACGCAGGCGCTGGTGCGCGCGTTATCGAGACGAACACGTTTGGGGCGAACGCGGTGCGACTGGCGCGCTTTGGGCTTGAGAATCAGGTGGGCGAGATCAATCGCGCGGCCGCGCAACTCGCCCGCACAGCGATGAAGGGCAAGGATGTGGCCGTGGCCGGAAGTATCGGCCCGCTCGGGATCAGCGCGGATGAAGCGAGCGCGCGCGGAATAGATCGGGCGCACTGTTTTCGCGAACATATTACGGCGCTGCTCGACGGCGGAGCGGAGCTGATCTTTTTCGAGACGTTCATGGATTTCGAGGAGCTGGCGCTGGCGCTTCGCGTGAAAAACGAAGTAAGCGATGCTCTCGCGATCTGTTCATTCGCGTGTGCCGCTGAAGGCCGGCTCCCCACTGGCACGCCGATCGTGGAGGCGTTCGGAAAACTGCAGCAAAGCGGTGCGAAAATTCTCGGCGTCAATTGCATGAACGGTCCGCGTGCGATGGTGCAGCTGCTGGAGCGAGTGCCGGTTGATTATCTGCTCGCGGCATACCCAAACGCCGGATATCCGAAGTATCACGAGGGCCGTTTTATCTACCACACGGCGCCCGATTACTTCGCGCAGGCCGCACGCGAGATGGTGGCGCAGGGCGCCCGGCTAGTCGGGGGATGTTGCGGGACGAATCCGGCGCACATCCGGGCGATCGCAAGTGCAATTGCAGATTTGCAGCCAGTCAAGAGCAAGACGGTGCGGATTGCGACGGAGCCCCTGCCGAGCCGGAGTCGCGCGCAGGAACTTGCCGGGGAGGAGAGTCTTCTCGATCGGATCGGACGTGGCCAGCGTGTGATTATCTGTGAGCTTGATCCTCCGAAGACTCTCGTCTTGGAAAAGTTTTTCGCCGGCGCGCAGGCGCTCGTGAAAGCGGGATGCGATGCGATCACGTTGGCGGACAATTCGCTTGCGATTCTGCGTGTCAGCAATCTTGCGATGGGCGCGATGTTGAAGGAGCGCTTCGGGATTACGCCGTTGCTGCACTTGAGTTGCCGCGATCGTAATGTGCTCGGGCTGCAGAGCGAGCTGCTGGGAATGGCTGCCCTCGGCATGCGACATGTTTTACCGCTCACAGGTGACCCTTCGAGGGTGGGAGATCATCCCGGGGCAGCATCGGTTTACGATGTGAACTCGGTGGAGTTAATCTCGATCATCAAGCGGTTGAATGAAGGTTTTAGCCACGCTGGCAAGTCGATCAAATCTGCCACGCGATTCGTCGTCGGCTGCACCTATAACCCGAACGCGCGGAACCCTGATGCACAGGTAAGCCGGTTGGAGCGCAAAGTCGCGGCCGGTGCGCAGTACGCGATGACGCAGCCCGTCTTCGACGTTCGCCTGATTAAGGAAACGAAGCGGAGGACGGCGCATCTAAACATTCCGATCTTCGTCGGCGTTTGGCCATTGCTAAGTGGCCGGCAGGCGGAGTTCCTGCATAACGAAGTGCCGGGTATCGTGGTGCCTGATGCGGTGCGGGCAGAGATGATGGGGAGCGAAGGCGCGAAAGGTCGCGCCCGCGGAGTGGAGCTAGCCAAGGAGATCGTGCGCGCGATCTTTTCCGAATACGGTGGCGTTTATCTGATCACGCCGTTCCTGCAGTATGAGACGACGGTGGAGTTGGCTGAGTTTGCGCGGAGCCTCTGACGTTGCGAATATCTCGCGATGCTCCACGTCCACCGCG
The DNA here is from genome assembly GCA_013812515.1 of Chthoniobacterales bacterium. GTDB lineage: Bacteria > Verrucomicrobiota > Verrucomicrobiia > Chthoniobacterales > UBA10450 > JACCTI01. The sequence continues at coordinate 28,789 of JACCTI010000005.1, read as the reverse complement.
CAGTCTTTGTTCAAGTGGCGGGACTGGTCATTGTGTCCATCGCAGTGGTTCTCTTATCGCTCTTTTTCCCTGTGGCCGATTGGCTGGCGGATGTGCAGGAACACGTGATGGGTTGGGGCGCCTGGAGTGCCATTTGTTACCCCCTGCTCTACGCTTGCTGTAATGTGCTGCTACTTCCTGGCGGTTTTCTTAGCGTCGGGGGTGGATTTTTTTTCGGTTTGTGGTGGGGTTTCCTAATTGTCCTCGTCGGAAATGTCGGGGGGGCGGCGCTTTCGTTCTATATCAGTCGCTGGGTAGGAAAGCGCTGGCTGCGGCGACGTCTGATGCGCAATGCAACCCTCGAAGCGCTGGAACCGGCGGTCGAACGCGAAGGTTGGAAAATCATTTTACTTAGTCAGCTGCACCCGTTATTTCCGACAAGCCTGTTGAATTACCTGTACGGCTTGACGCGGATTCGTTTCCGCACATGCATGCTATGGGTCGCAATTGGTCAGGCGCCGGGCCTGTTTCTCTACGCTTATCTCGGCACACTCGGGCAGCTTGGACTGCGTTTGGTCAGAGGCAAAACGCACCCGCGCGCGATCGAATACTTGCTTTGGAGTGGCGGCCTGCTCGCCTCCGCAGTGATCTTATTTCTGCTGGGGCGCATCGCGTTGCGACTGCTCCAAGAGGCGCAGGCTCTTGCGAAGGGCCCGAGCGACGAGCGCACTGAGGTGTCGGCTACGCGCGAACTCGTGCTGGAAAGAAGCGTGAAATGACGGACGGCAATGTAAGCTGGGATACACAAATCCTACGAATTCAGCAATATATGTATACGGATTGCACGTTGATAACAGAACGCTTACGAGAGGGGCTGACGAGTTCAGGAGTTTATCCATCCGTGCGAACCAGCGATTTAGACTAGTTACGTATGTTCATCCTACCGCAAACGTACGATGTTGTAGTGGTAGGTAGTGGCCACGCAGGGATCGAAGCCGCGATGGCTTCCGCTCAAATAGGCTGCTCGACGCTGCTTCTCAGTCAGAATCTCGACACCATCGGGCAGATGTCCTGCAACCCTGCAATTGGTGGACTCGCGAAAGGACAAATTGTGCGCGAGATCGACGCCTTGGGCGGGTTTATGGGACAAAACGCGGACGCGACTGGAATCCAGTTTCGCCTTCTAAATCGCTCAAAGGGGGCAAGCGTTCGCGCGCCGCGGGCTCAATGTGATAAGAAGGCTTACCAGTTTCGTGCAAAAGCGGAAATCGAGCGAACTGCCCATCTGGACGTTAAGCAAGCAACGGTTCAGCGCGTCCTCGTAAAGGAGGAGAAGGCCATTGGAGTCGAGACGGATATAGGCGTTGCGTTTCGAGCGCAAACGGTCGTTATCACCTGCGGAACTTTTCTCCGCGGACTTTTGCACGTTGGTGACCAGCAGAAGCCGGGCGGCAGAATGGCAGATGCGTCTTCGACTCTGAGTGACTGTTTGCGCGAGATCGGGTTCAGCGCTGGGCGCTTCAAGACCGGAACGCCGTGCCGAGTTAGCCGCACCTCGATTGACTTTGACCGTTGCAAGGTCCAGCGAGGCGAAGATCCGCCGCCCCGGTTTAGCTTCCTGCCAGTAATTCGGCGGGATCGCTCCGCTGATTTCTTCACATTGAATTCCGAGGCGTTCCATGTGGAACAAGTGCCATGTTGGATTACCCACACCACGAGCGAAACACATTCGATCATCCGGGAGAACTTACATAGGTCTCCGCTTTACTCCGGACAAATTCAGGGAAGCGGACCGCGTTACTGTCCTTCCATTGAGGACAAGGTGGTGAAGTTCGCGGACAGAGGGGCTCACCAGATCTTCCTTGAGCCTGAAGGCCTTCACACCGACGAGTTCTACGTCAACGGCGTCTCGACCAGTCTCCCGTACGATATTCAGCTCAGATTTCTTAGAACGATCCCCGGACTCGAAGGCGCTGAAATTATGCGGCCAGGATATGCCGTCGAATACGACTACTTTCCCCCTACGCAGTTGCACCACACGCTAGAAACAAAGCTGGTGCAAGGTCTCTTTTTTGCAGGTCAGGTGAATGGAACCTCGGGCTATGAAGAGGCTGCTGCGCAAGGTCTAATCGCCGGTGCGAATGCCGCTTTGAAAGCAACGAAGCGTGCCCCGCTCCTCCTCTCCCGTAAAAATGCATATATCGGCGTGCTGATTGATGATTTGGTAACCAAAGGCACAGAAGAGCCTTATCGCATGTTTACTAGTCGAGCCGAAGAGAGGCTCTCATTACGGCACGATAACGCAGATCAGCGACTCACGAGCATTGGACGAATTGCTGGACTTGTTCCGAATGATCGTTGGCAGGTATTCACCGCCAAACTTCAAGCTCTAGAGCGGCTCAGATCAATTACACGAGAGATGCGAATCGGGGGGAGACAGATCGATGAACTCCTGAAACGTCCGGAGTTCAGTAAGGAACACCTTCCCATACAGATAAGAACCCTCGCATCGGATGAGCTCTGGGATAGTGTTGAAACAGACTTCAAGTACGACGGCTACGTGCGGAGACAAGCGACGGAGAATCGGAACCGTAATCACACCTATAGACAGCTCATCCCGGACGGGATCGATTTCCAGACGATTCCCGGTTTACGTCCTGAAACGCGTGAAAAGCTGTCCTTCGTGCGGCCAGCTAGTCTCGAACAAGCCTCTAACGTGAGCGGCATCACGCCAGCTGATGTCGCGATTATATCAATCTGGCTACGAAGGTATGGGTTATCTGATCTCGGCTGCGCACCTCATATCGCTGACTATGGAGCTTGAGTCATGTGGAAACTCTCCACGGCTGTCATCCTACTGAGCTACCTAATTGGGTCTTTTCCAACGGGTTATATCGTAGGAAAAATCGCGGGCATGGACGTCCGGGAACAGGGCAGTGGCAACATCGGGGCAACGAATGTTCTTCGACTACTTGGAAAAGGCTGGGGTTATTCAGTTTTCTTCACAGACGCGTTCAAAGGGTTTCTGGCGGTTCGTCTTGCGCTAATGCTCGTCGCTCGCGCTCCGGGCACCATTCAGTACGCTGACTTCTTCGCAATCCTCGCCGCTGCGGCTTGCGTAGTGGGCCACTCCTTTCCTCTTTGGCTCTGGTTCCGGGGCGGGAAAGGCGTTGCTACCTCAGCTGGCTCCATCTTGGGTGTGATGCCTCTCGCCGCGATTACGATTTTTCTGGTCTGGGTCGTGGTCTTCCTGATAACGCGCTACGCCTCTCTTGCTTCCATCATTGCCGCATTAGCATTGCCGCCCGCAGTCGCCGTCCTGATGCACCTGCAAAGAACACAAGGCGTCGTCCTACTTTACTTTTCCGCGGCCATGACAGCGCTCGTCGTGTGGCGACACCGCTCGAATATCGCCAGGCTGCTAAACGGCACGGAGCAACGGTTCACCCGCAGGTGAAATTTAGCCGCACAACAATTCTCGGCGCGGGCAGCTGGGGGACAGCGCTCGCAGTACTTTGGGCGAAAGGCGGAAAAGAAATTGTGCTCTGGGGCCACGACAGAGAGCGCATCGAACGAGTCCAGGCGACAAGGGAAAATTCCGATTACCTCCCCGGAGTGGCCCTGCCACCATCCGTCGCCGCGACCAGTCATATTACCAGCTGCGCGGACGCCGATTTGATCGTGTTTGTGACTCCATCGGTCGCAGTCCGCTCCGTCGCCGAACGGCTGCGCAATTCAGTGAATCGTGCTGCCATTCTGTTAAGCTGCACGAAAGGAATCGAGCATGGCACTGGTCTCCGGATGACGGAAATTCTAGCGGAGATTTTCCCGGGGCACACGGTTGCCGTTTTGTCTGGACCGAATCTTGCCGTCGAAGTTTCGCGCGACCTCCCAACCGCAACGGTCCTTGGTTGCCAGCAGCCGGAGTGCGCTGAAGAGCTGCAGCAGCACCTCGGCAGCGCGCGCTTCCGGATTTATTCGAGCGACGAAACTACCGGGATAGAACTGGGTGGGGCCCTGAAGAATGTCTTCGCAATCGCCGCCGGTGTGAGTGATGGCTTTGGTCTGGGCGACAACTCGAAGGCCGCGCTTGTGACGCGATCTTTGGCCGAGTTGCTCCGCCTCGGAACCGCGATGGGCGGAGATCCGAAGACGTTCTACGGGCTCAGCGGTGCCGGAGACTTGATCGCGACCTGCTTCAGTCAGTATAGCCGGAACCGACGCGTCGGCGAGCAGTTGGGCCGCGGAGAATCGCTCGAGCAGATTACCTCGACCATGCGGATGGTGGCGGAAGGCATCCCAACCACAAAAAGCGCCTTCGAGTGTGCGCGACGCTTGCGGATCGAAACGCCCATCATCGACCAGATTCACGGTGTCCTGCACGAGGGAAAGCCTCCGGCGCAAGCGCTCGAAGAACTGCTCGGGCGCGATCAGAAGGCTGAGCGACTCTGAGTGAACGAATAGTATTTCGTTAGGTAGAAGCTATTCGCAGAACTGCCTGATCGCATCCGGGTAGAGCTCGCGTTCTGCCACTTGAATGCGCGCGTGCAAAGTTTCGGAGGTGTCGTTAGGTATAACCGGCACCTGCCGTTGCGCGATGATCTCGCCATGATCCACGGCCGCATCGACATAGTGCACAGTACAACCGGTGACAGTTTCTCCGGCGGTGAGCGCCTGCTTCCACGCCTCCAGCCCGGGAAATTTCGGCAGGAGCGATGGATGAATGTTCAGGATTCGGTGCGGAAAGGCGGCCAGCATTGGCTGCTTGAGCACGCGCATGAATCCAGCCAGCACCACGAGCTCCACGGCCGCCTCGTGCAGCATCTGCACGAGGAGGAACTCCGCCTCCTGCTCGAAGCGCGTCCGGTATTTACCGGGTGGGAGATACGCGTTCGGGACGCCGAACTCCTGTGCCACATGCAGGATGCCGGCATCGAAAACATCCGAGATCACGACGCGTGCTTCCGCGCAAAGAGTGCCATCGCGGATCCGCTCCAGAATTGCCCGGCAATTACTGCCCGCGCCGGAGCCTAGAATGCCAATGCCGATGGCTGCCATGCTACGCGCCCTGCATTCGTTCGATCAAACTCGAAGTCGAATAGCCTGGCTCGAATGGAATGATCCGGACGTCCGCGCCGACCTTCTGCAAGGCCGCTGATTCCCGCGCATCCAGCGTTTCAGGTTTGTAGTCACCACCCTTCACGTAAATGCCCGGCTGCACGCGCTCGAGAAAATGCGTGGCCCGGACTTCAGGGAAGATCGTCACGAAATCGACGCAGGCCAATGCAGCCAGCACCTCCGCGCGGTCACTCTCGTTGTTCAGCGGGCGCGCCTCGCCTTTGAGAGCGCGAACAGAATCGTCGCCATTCACGCCCACAGCCAGTGCGTCGCCCAGTTTTCGCGCCCTTTCGAGGTAACGCACGTGACCGACGTGCAGCAGATCGAAGCAGCCGTTTGTAACCACCAGCTTTTTGCCTTCGGCGCGCAGACGCCTCGCGACCTGCGCGATCTGCTCCAGGCCGAGAACCTTCGCGTTCACGTCTTTGGTCCCGCACGAAAACGCAAGGCGCGGGGCAATACCTCGAACGTCGCCGGTTCGTTCCCAACTAATTCACCGTCGACGTTGAACCACATTCCCGGGGTGGAATTTACAACGACTTTGGCAGCACGGCGAAAGATGACCCCTTCACTTGTCAGATGCGCGCCGACAGCAATCTGCGCCGCGACTAAAGCGATGCTGCCGGCAGGATTTTCCGGAATCAGGATGATGTCGAGCAATCCGTCATCGATCGAGGCGTCGGGCGCGATTAACGTTCCACCGGCAACGTAGCGGCCATTCGCGATCACCGCATTGTAGAGATCGACTTCCATCGTGCTCATGTCGTCGAGTGTGATCGTCGTCTTATAGACGCGCAACTCGGGGAGCGCTTCCGCCGCGCAGCGCAGATAAGCGAGTGGGCCCCAGCTCTGCTTGATCTCGGGCGTGAGTTTCTCGTTGACGGTCCCGCTGAATCCGCCGGCCGAGACGTTGATGAAGTAGCGGACCTCGTCGCTCGTCACTCGGACGAGATCGATCGGGAGCGGCTCGGCCACGCGCAGCGTCTCGACGCAATCATCGATCGAGTCCGGCAAGTTCAGCATGCGCGCGAAATCGTTGCCGGTGCCGAGCGGGACAAGACCCAGTTCCACTTTGTCGGAATGCGCCGCGATGCCATTGATCACTTCGTTCAACGTCCCGTCACCACCCGCGGCGATCACCAGATCGCAACCATGTGAGATTGCATCCGCAGCCAATCGCGTCGCATCCCCGCTCTTTTCGGTGAAATGCAAACTAGACGAGGGGAACGCCGAGAGCTTCCCGCGAATCAGTTCACGGTCGTCGACGCTACCGGCGCCCGGATTGCAGATGATGCAGGTCTTCACACTCGGGATTCGCGGAGACATCTTCGTCCCAGCTTTCCAAAGGGCAACGCGATTGCGAACAGAGGCGGACTTCTCGCAGTGCGTCTCGTTCAGGACCGATTATTGTCTTTGGCGGAATCGTGGCCGCGAGTAACATCTCGGCCGAATCGTGGCCAAGGACTTCGAGTTGGATTCGAAAACTGACGCAGCCGACGATGCGGTTGTGGAGGCCGCATCCGCGGAAGGCGCCGCCTACCGGATCTCATCGCAGCCGGTCATTAGTTATGGTAACGCTCAGCCTGCCGCTGAGTCACGGGCGCTTCCGCGCTCTTACGGGAGTGGGACGCTTTGCCTGATGCCGCGCGATCCACACAGCCTGTTTGTCTATTGGGATATCGACTGGAGCACCGCGTTCCGAGAGCGATCTCCGCGCGCGCGAAAGGTTTACCTTCGAGTGCTGAATTCCGGTGCTTCCGAACAACAGACGGTGGAAATCGAACCGATGGCCGGGAGTTGCTACGTAACGGTTCCCGAAGCTGGTGCGACGTACAGCGGCGAAATTGGATTCTTTGATCCGCCGGGGATCTGGAATTCGCTGGCGACTTCCGAAGCAATCTGCACGCCGCCAAATGCGATTGCCCGAAACGACGACGTTGATCTCGCCACGGTCCCCTTTCATCTCTCGTTCCAGCAGTTGAGAGATGCGCTTCGCGTCTCGAAGCAGGAAAACGTATCGCTCACCGCAATGCTGGCAGAGCTGCGAGAACGCGCGAGATCGGCCGAAACGAGCAGCGGACTCACGGCGGAACAGCGGGAGCTCGCGAGCGTTTTGGACGACGTGCAAGCCTCCGCGGCCGCATCGAGCGGCCACGACGGTGCGCGTGCTAAGACGGCTTGGACACAGCGCCGCCTCGAGGAGATGCTAGGGTTCGCCGCGTCCAGTCCCGCTGGTGGATTCACCGGCAGCAGCCGCGCGATTTAGCCCGCTCGCCGACGTCCCGCACGCGTCTCGCTCTACGCGGCCACGATTCTGTGGTCGTCTTTTGCCGACCACAAGAAAGCCCTTGTCGCGGCGCACGAATCGCTGAAGCGTTCTCTCATGGCAGGCCAAGGCTCGACTGGAAACGTGATCGCCGCGTTGTGCAGCTTCTTCATCCCCGGCTTGGGGCAACTGATTCAGGGGCGCGTCCTGATGGCTCTAATCCAGTTCGTGCTCGCGGGCGTACTGTGGGTCTTTCTCCTCGGCTGGCTGATCCATCTCTGGTCGATCATCGATGCCGCGTTGTTCAAGCCTTCCTCATAGCGCCGCGACCTGCAACTGTTCCCCCACGCGCAAGCTCATACCCATGACGCGAAAGATTTGATCCCGCTTCTCCAGGTATCCGGGCGAATCTAAATCCCGCGGGCGCGGCAGGTCGATCCTAACCTCTTCCTGAATGGTTGCAGGTCGCGGGCTCATGACGAGGACGCGGTCGGCGAGCTGCACGGCTTCCTCGATGTCGTGAGTGACGAAAAGAATTGTCTTCTTCTCGCTCTGCCAAATGCGAACCAGATCAGCGCGCATTTTTAGCCGGGTAATAAAATCGAGCGCGCCGAATGGCTCGTCCATGTAGATAATGTCAGGGTTCGCCGCGAGGGCGCGGGCGATCTCGACGCGCTGCCGCATGCCGCCGGAAAGTTCTCCCGGATAGGCGGCCTCGAAACCGTCGAGGCCGACCATGGCTGTGTAATGAGCGACAATGCGCGCGCGTTCCGTGCTCGCGCGGCTCCGTAATCCGAAGGCAATGTTTTCGCGCACGCTCAGCCAAGGGAACACACCGTTCTCCTGAAAGACATAGATGCGGCGCGGGTCGGGGCCGCGGACCGCTTTTCCCTCCACCAGCACTTCGCCTGCAGTGGCAGGCAGGAAGCCTCCGACGATGTTCAGAAGCGTCGATTTGCCGCAACCGCTTGGCCCAACCAGGCAGACGAACTCGCCTTGAGCGACGCTGGCGCAGACATCGTCGAGGACGTGGATCGCTTCGCCCGAGCGCTTGCCGGGAAACACCACTGAGACATTCCGAAGGGTGATTGCTGACTCAGCCGGGGTGAGAAAACCTCGCAGATCGAACCGCACCGCCGGCTGTTCCTTCGAGCGGTCGACGTTCGACGTTGGATGTCCGCCGTTTTCTTCCTTCATCGCTTCGCGTAGCCCCACCGGACCTCGTCGAACTTCTCCAGCTGCCTAACGAGCAAATCGAGCACCAGCCCGATTAATCCGATCATGACCATCCCCGCGACCACCAGGTCATAACGCTTTCCGGCATTCCGAGCGTCGATAATGAGGTAGCCGAGACCGCTGTTCACTGCGATCATCTCCGCCGCCACTACTACGAGCCACGCCACGCCCAGCGCGATGCGAATCCCGGTGATAATCTGGGGCAAGCTCGCGCGCAGGATCACCTGCCGGAAAAGCTCGCCCCTGCTGAGGCCGAAGTTCTGTGCGGCGCGCAAGTAAACCGGCTGCATGTTCTGCACGGCGGCAATGGCGGAGACGGTGATCGGGAAGACACTCGCGAGAAAGATCAGAAAAATCGGAGCCATGTCCGTCACGCCGAACCAAAGAATTGCGAGTGGAATCCAGGCGATGGGGGAGATCGGGCGAAAAATTTGAATGAGCGGGTTGAAAGCTTGAAAAGCGCGCGCGTACCAGCCGAGAAGAAGGCCCAGCGGAACCCCGATGAGCACGGCCAGGGTAAAGCCCCAACTGACGCGAAAGAGCGATGCGACCACGTATTTCAGGAGCAAGCCTCTTTGTCCCAGCTCGATGATTCCCCGCGCTACCTCGAGCGGCGTTGGGAAAAGATCGCTCCCGGAAAAGCGCACGCCGGCATGCCACAGGAGGAGGAAGGCAAAAGCGACTGCGAGTGGCAGACCGATCCTCAACCCAACGTGCGCGAGATGAGCTCCGGGGCGCGCGTGCGTCTCGCGTGCTGGCCACTCCGAAAGCATTCGCGAGTCGCAAACTTCGGAAGCTTGTTCCGGCGAGACGGCCAGACCAGCACGCGGAACGGGCGCGCCACCCAGCGTCGATTCATTCGCGCTCACGGGGCGGGGCAGGGTAAGCGTGGGCGACCACGACGTTGTCATCGGGTGCGAATGTGTCGTCGATGTAATCCTCAAAGTGCGCCGTGCCTTTCAGAATGCCCGCTTCCTTTGCCAGAATTTCGATTTCCTCGAAGTTCGGCCGCGTCGGTTTTAACTGGCTATACTTCACGCGATCGGGTGGTTTGCTGAGCACGTAGCTGAGTAATCGCGGGTTCTGATTGTAGTAAAGCGTGCTCACAAACTGTGCCGCGGCCATGCGGTTCTCCATTTTCGTGTCGAGCCATTTTCCACTTTTCGCGATGCCGTCAACCAGCCCCTGCACTTCCGCGCGACGGCTTTTGATTACGTCTTCATGGACGGCGAGCACGCACGAAATGAAACCGGGCCACACATCCTTGACGCGGTAAAGCGCGCGGCCGTAGCCATCCAGCTCGCTTTGTCCCATGAACGGCTCGCCGGACGTGATCGCATCGACCGAGCGTGAATACAGCGCGGCCGGCATATCGGGCGGCGGCATTTCGACAAGCTTGATGTCGCTCAGCTGCATGCCCGCTTTCTTGAGCTCCCGGTAGAGAATGAGGCGGTGATTTGCGTAGCGGCCCGGCACCGCCACGGTTTTTCCTTTGAGATCTTCTGTGCGGAAGATCTGCGACTCTTTATGCACCATGACGTCGCCGCCTTCACGGTGCCCTAGATACACAATCTTAATCGGCACGCCTTGCTCGCGAAGCGCGATCGCCATCGGCGCGAGGATGAACGTCGCCGGCGAGTAGCCCGAGAGATACGCTTCCTTCAGTTCCGGCCAGCCTTGAAAACGGATCGGATCGAACGTGCTCGCGCCGACGAGCTGCTTATTGATGAAGTCCGTGACGGGGCAGGTGAGATGGCACGTTACCGGCAAAAAACCCACGCGAAATTTGTCTCGCCCGCCGGCCCCGGTTTTGAGCCGAGCATCGAAAACGTGCAGATTTAACGCGCTATGCAGCAACGTGATGCCAGCTAGAATCACGAAAGCCGCCAACAGCAGAGTTTTCCGGAAGGTCATGGCAGGTCAGCGGGCGGGCTTATGCTAGCGTATCAGCAGCGAAAGCAAAGCGCTGGCGAACTCGGGACGGAACTCCGTCCTCCGGTTGATCCATAGCGATAGTTCAACACCTGCTTACCGACCGCGTGAGAACTGTTGCCCTGATTGCTCTCCTCTTCTCGGCGACAAGAGTGTCGCGCTACCTACAAGAGCTGGTAAGGGTCCACATCAACAGATGCGAGCACGTCTTCGGGCAGCGGTAGCTTGTCGAGTGTCTCGCGAACGAGTCGGCTCAGGCGCACGATCGCTTCGCGTCGTCCGACACAGCCCATAGCGCGGCATGATTCAAGCGGCATCGCCCGCCGGAAGCGGGAAGTCAGTGTGCGAGGAAACGGTGCATTAGCCCGAAACCAACGAGTGTGCTACCGAGCAGCACCGCCGTAGACCCTGTGTCGGGCACTCTGCTGGGGGTCCCGAAAAGTAGATCAGCACTCCATCGATTCCGGACGGCGGCTGCGCCGCGCGAGTTAAGAAACTCGTCCTGAGTGACGCGGAAGACGTTAACAACGTCAAAGTCGTCCTCAAATACGTCCGCCGTGACGAATCTATTTTGAAAACCGGTGCCGATGAGATCCCAAGATACCAGGCCGGTCAGGCGATCCGTTGGCGTAAAGCTCAGTCTGGCTGGATCGCTGATCGCGCCAGGCAGGAATATCACAGCGCCCGTTTCTGGGTCATGACCATACAGACCAAGGAAGGTAAGTGGACCAGTGTGGAACTGCTCCTCCAGCACCCGCCGCTTGGTCAGCTGGATCCCAGGGAATATTTGCCCCGCAAATATCGATCCGCGTTCACCGAACTTGTAAGTCCTGCGAAGGCGACAACCATTGGGCAGACAAATTTTAATGTTTTCATAAGATTGAGACGCTTGAGAAGCATAGAACCGCCGGCGACAGCCTAGCAACTGTCAAGACATCGACACCTCCGCTACCAGTTCCTCCAGCGGATTTAGCCTCACATCAGCGAGGCACAGACCAATCGGAAACGTAGGCCTTGCATGCGCGGGCATTCGCGAGTAGATCAGTGCGCTCGGAAACGACGCAATAGGCCGAAACCCACGCCTGTAATACCGAGAAGCAGCGCGGTGGACCCCGCCTCGGGAACCCCACTGGCGGTGCCAAAAATATCTATCGGCGTTCCGAACATCAGCTGCGGGCCCAGCGAGTTAAGGAACTCGTCGCGGGTGACTCGGTAGGCTTCATTAAATGCATAGTCGTCACCAGAAAACAGCGTGACGCCCCACTTGTTTTGAAAGCCGGTACCGGCAAGGTCCCACGACAGCAAACCGGTCAGGAATTCCGTGTGCGTAAAGCTCAGTTTGGATGGATCGCTGATCGCGCCAGGCACGAATGTCACCGCGCCCGTTCGGTCATGAACATACCTCCCGAGGAAGGTAAGTGGGCCAGTGTGGAATTGACTTTCCAGCGCGGCCGCTCTGACAGCTGGATCTAATAACTGACTTCCTGGGGGCGAGAAGAGGCCGCCTGCGTCTACCAAATGTGCTTTCACCGCGCTGGTGGATCCTGCGAGGACGACAGCAATTGCGGCAAAGAATTTCAATCTTTTCATAAAAAGGGGGTATCCCAACGAGCATAGAGCACCGGCGCCATGAGCAATATCAAGACATTTTTGCAACACCTCCGCTACCACTTCCGCCATTAGTCCAGAGATAGAAGCGAGACTCAACACAGTTCGCCGACTGTTGAGTTACGTCCCCGCCGCAAGCACGCAGGAAATGAAGCCCGGCCAAACCTTCTTCACGCCATAGTTTGCGGCCGTTTGGGCTGCCTGCTAGGACCCGGCGAAGGGAAAAAGCCACCCTTAGAGCAGTTGATATGGATCAACATCCACCGAGGCGAGCACGTCCTCGGGAAAAGGTAGCTTGTCGAGCGTCTCGCGAACGAGCCGGCTCAGGCGCACGATCGCTTCGCCGCGAATGAGGATGTGAAAACGGAGCTGCCCCTGCAGTTTTTCCAACGGCGCAGGTGAAGGTGGACTGAGAATGAACTCGTCCGGGAGCGCTTCCTTCAGCCGGCGCGCGAGAGTTTCGGCAGAGAAGCTGGCGCGCGCCTCGTGCGCGGATCGCACCGTGATCAGCACCGCATGGGTGAAGGGCGGGAACTCGCAGCGTTCTCGAAACTCCAGCTCCTGGTCGAAGTAGCCGACGAAATCGTGGTGACGCGCAAACTGAATGGACGGGCTGAAGGGCGTGAAGGTTTGCACGAACACTTCGCCTGGAGTTTCGCCGCGACCAGCGCGACCGGCGACCTGCGTCAGAAGCTGAAAGGTGCGCTCACCCGCGCGAAAATCCGGGAGGTGCAACGCGAGATCAGCGTTGATGATTCCGACCAGGGTCACGTTCGGGAAGTGCAGGCCTTTCGCGATCATCTGGGTGCCGACGAGAAGGTCGATCTTGCCCGCGCGAAAGGCGCGTAGCGTCTCGCGATATGCATCTTTGCGCGTCATCGAATCCGCATCCATCCGGCGGACGACAGATTTCGGGAAGAGCTGCTGGACGTGAGCTTCGACTTTCTCCGTGCCGAAGCCCGAATAAATAAGCGCGTCTTCTCCGCACGCCGGACACTTCTTCGGCACCGCCGCAGTGTGTCCGCACAAATGGCAGCTCAAGCGCGAAGCCGTACGATGGAACGTGAGCGCCACACTGCAGTTTGGGCAATCGCGCGCTTCGCCGCAGGCGCTGCAAAGCAACGAGGTGGAGAAGCCACGGCGGTTCAAGAAGAGGATGGTCTGCTCGCGTTTCTCCAGTCGGGCAATGATCGCGCTGTGCAATTTTTCGCCAATGATCGTGAGGGACTTCGCTTTCCGCTTCTCCTCTCTTAAATCGACGATGCGGATTAACGGCATCTGGTTGTCGTCCACGCGCAGGGTTAGCTTCAGGAGCTGATACTTGCCACGGGTGGCGTTGTAGTAGCTTTCCAGCGAAGGCGTCGCGGTGCCGAGAAGAACGACGCAATTCTCCAGCTTGCCGCGCACCACGGCCACATCCCGCGCCTGATAGCGCGGCGCTTCTTCCTGCTTGTAGGAAGTCTCGTGTTCTTCATCCACCACGATGAGCCCAAGATTTTCCAACGGCGCGAAGATGGCGCTCCTGGCGCCGATCACGATGCGCGCACGGCCAGCCTGAATTTTATGCCATTCGTCGTGCCGTTCGCCTTCCGAGAGCCGACTGTGCAGCACGGCAACCATGTCGGCCCCCTCCGCGAAACGGCTCTTAAAGCGCTCCACGGTTTGGGGCGTGAGCGAGATTTCCGGCACGAGCACGATGGCCGTCCCGCCTCGGGCCAGCGCGGAACGAATCGCCTGCAAGTAGATCTCTGTCTTGCCACTGCCAGTCACGCCATGAAGCAGGATCGGTCGGGCATTGGACGGATTGCCTAACGACTGCTCGATCGCCGTTAGCGCGGCAGACTGTTCGGCGTTCAAGCACAGGTTGGTGGTGGCAACGAACTGCTCGTCGGCGTGCGGATCGCGTGGCATCGCCGCTGCGCGCAGTTCAACATATCCACGTCTGGCGAGCGCACGGAGCGTCTGGTTATCGAGCGACGTTTGCCGCAGAAGATCGGCCGCCGCGATCGGCGCAGTGAGTTGGCTGACCGCGTCCAGCAACTCGGCTTGCCGCGGCGCGCGCTTCCGCAGCTTCTCTGCCGCGTCCGGCGGCACCTCTCGCATGCGATGAACGAAGAGCTGCTTCTTCCAGCTCACTTCCGCGCGCCGAATCACCTGCGGCAGCAGGCTCCGCATTACCGTCTCGATCGAACAGCAGTAATATGCGCTCATCCATCGCGCGAGTTCGAGCAGCTTGGGACTTAAAGCCGCGCCGTCGCCGACGACCGCCTCAATCGGCCGAATGCCGGATGCGTCGGTTTCCGCCAGAATGGCAATAACTGTCGCAAGCGCGGCTTTCTCGCGAAACGGCACGCGCACGCGCCATCCGACGTCGATCCGGCCCGCGAACTCGTGCGGAATGGCGTAATCGAGCTCGCGATGAATCGCGCGATCGATAATGACGCGAGCGAAATTCGGTTTCACGAGGTGGCGCCGCAGGAATTCAATTGCTCAGGAGAACGCATTTGTGGATTGATGCAGCATGAGTTTCCGCTCGTTCTCTCCGTTCTCCAACTGCCCGGAGCAGAGCGCCGCAAACTGAGCGAAAGCGCGCGATGCGATTCGTTCTTAAGCTCCTGATTTGTGGACTGCTCGCAGCGGGCGCTGGCACGGGTTACCTCGCGCTCCGTTCCGGTGATGCGGTCTACACGCTTCACGAGTGGGTCAGCCCCGCGCGTTTTCAGCAGCACGATGAGCTGATCCGCACCGTCGCCGCGCAATACCGTGTCGATCCGCTGCTGGTGAAAGCCGTCGTGTGGCGCGAGAGCCGTTTCGATACCCAGAAGTACGGCAGCGCGGGCGAGCGCGGTCTCATGCAGGTGACGGAGCGGGCCGCGGGCGAGTGGGCGCAGGGCACGAAGGTGGAGAACTTTCGCGTCGAGGAGCTATTCGACCCGAAAGTCAATCTCCAGGCAGGGACGTGGTATCTGGCGCGGGCCATCGGACATTGGAAAAACCAGGTTGATCCGATTCCGTTCGCATTAGCGGAATACAATGCAGGTGCGAGTCGCGCACAGCGCTGGGCCGGCGGGGACGACGCGGAAGTTGTTCCTGCGACGGTCTTCCGTCAGAACATCGATTTTCCCGGAACACGGAAGTACGTGAAGGGCGTTCTGGGACGTCTGGAGTTTTATCAGCGGCGCGGCCGGATGTAGCGACGCGTGAGGTAGGCAGCGGACGCTGGTTGAACGTCGGAACGTGATCATTCGCGTCACCTTAGCCGTGGAGCCGACAGGTCATCCTAGGCTGGCGCAGCGCACCGAGGCACCTCGCATAGGATCTTTCGCCTCGCTTGGACCCCCTCAGTCCGTTAAAACACTCTGTCCGAGATTCCTCATCGTCTGCGCGATTCGGGATGACCACTCGCCGAATCGACGCGGCGCGATTCTCTGGTAACGGTGTCCGGTGGATAAAGCAGGTCTCGTCGCCGCGATGGAGCAGATCGCGACCCTCCTGGAACTAAAGGCGGAAAATCCGTTCAAAATCCGGGCCTACACAAATGCGGCCCGTTCCATCGAAACGTGGGGAGGAAACGTTGCCGACCTCCGAGATGAGGCGACGCTCTCTAGCATTCCGGGCGTGGGCAAAGGTATCGGTTCTGTGATTCGGGAGTTGGCCGAGACGGGATCATCCACGTTCTTCGAAGCACTCCGGAGGGAATTTCCCCTCGATATTCTCGAGCTTTTCACGCTCCCGGGGCTGGGCGCGAAGAAGATCAAGGCGCTTTATGAGAAGCTGCACGTTAGCTCGATTGCGCAGCTCAAGGAGGCGTGTGAAGCCGATCGCGTCGCGGAGTTGCCAGGCTTCGGCAAGACGACACAGGAGAAGCTCTGCCAGGCGATTGCGGATCGCGTGAAGCACTCCGGGATTTTCCGGCTCGGGCAAATCGCGAGCGAAGCGGAGACATTGCAAGACGATCTGCGCGCGCTCGACGAAGCGCTGCATGTCTGCATTGCCGGGAGCTACCGCCGGCGCAGGGAGATCGTCCGCGATCTAGATTTCATCGTCGCCACCAATGCGCCGGACGTGGTCTCGAAGTTTTTTGCCGAACACCCGCAGGTGGAGTCCGTGCTGGTGCAAGGGGCGACTAAATCGAGTGTCCGGCTGCGTTCCGGCATTCAATGCGATCTGCGCGTGATCACGCCCGCGGAGTATCCCTTTGCGCTCAATTACTTCACTGGAAGTAAGGAGCATAACGTCGTCCTGCGGAACCGCGCGTTGCAGCGCGGTTGGACCCTGAACGAATACCGCATGGCGCCGGCCCCGCCCGATCCCGCGACGAAGAAGAAGCGCCCGCTGGCCGCGGAGATTCCCGAGATAAACGATGAGACGGAACTCTACCGCTCGTTAGGCCTGGATTATATCGCGCCCGAGCTGCGCGAAAATCGCGGCGAATTCGAGGCGGCGGCTGCGGGGCGTTTGCCGCGGCTCCTGGAGAAGGAGAATCTCCGCGGCACGTTTCATTGCCACACGACGGCGAGCGACGGACGCAATTCACTCGCGGAGATGGCGTGCGCGGCAGAGGAGCTGGGGCTGCAATACATCGGAATTGCCGATCACAGCCGCAGCGCGATCCAAGCCCGTGGGCTCGACGAGGCCCGCCTGCGCACCCAGATGGCCGCGATCCGTGGGTGGAACAAGGAACGCACCGGAATCCGCATCTTCTCCGGAGTGGAATGCGATATTCTGCGCGACGGCTCGCTGGATTTTCCGGACGAACTGCTGGCGGAACTGGACTTCGTGGTCGCTTCCGTGCATTCCGCTTTCAGCCTCGGGGAAGCAGACATGACGAAGCGGATCATCCGCGCGATCAGCAATCCTTACGTCACTTTTCTCGCGCATCCGACGGGGCGTTTGCTCCTGCGTCGCGAGCCTTACGCGGTGGACATTCCGGCCATCATCGAAGCCGCCGCCGGGACCGGCACCTGGATCGAGATCAACGCCGCGCCCAAGCGCCTCGATTTAGACTGGCGCTGGTGGCCATTCGCAAAAGAGAAGGGAGTCAAGTGTGTGATCAACCCGGACGCGCATGCGGTCGACCGGCTCCAGGAGCTTTGGTTTGGCGTCGGGGTCGCTCGGAAGGGCTGGCTGACCAAGGAGGATGTCGTGAATTGCCTTCCAGTTGGCAAGATTGAGCGCGAACTGGAGCGAAAACGAGTGGCAGCAAACTTGTAACCGGGGGCGGTGACCCCGGCGGCGAGAGACAGCCGACCGGAGAGAATACTGCCTTGGGGCCAGGCGGGGTCATCGCCCCCGGCTACAACTCATGCGCTACAGCGTTGCTTGATGCTGATGATCTCGCACGCTGGCGCCGGTGGCCCCCGTTTCGATCAGGTTTTTAAAACGCGCGAGATCTTCATCGAGCTGCTGCTCCGGAGCTTCGCCCAAAAGCTTCGCGACGGCTGCGCCAACAACTCCCGCCGGTGGCAAATATTGCAGCGACACCTTCACCTCGGTGGAGCTTCCGCCGTTCACTGGCTCAAACCAAACCGAGCCCGCATTCTGCACTTCTGCGCCCGGCAGCGATTCCCACGAAATCATCTGCCCTTCGCGATCAGTGATGATCTGCGCTGTCCACTCAACGTTGTGGCCAAGCGGACCGCGCACGACCCAAGCGGACCGCTTCGGATCAAGCTCGCGGACAGATTCCACGTGCTCCATGAAACGCGGGAGATTCTCCAAGTTGCGCCAGTAACGATAAACTTCCTCCGGTGCGCGGGCGACCGTGATTGTCCTCACCACGTTTATTCCCTTGTTGCCTTGCACGCCGTGTTCCGTGTTCAGCTGCCGGGCGTTCACCCCTAGGGCGATGTAGACGGAGCAGTGCCCTGTCGCGCCGCGGTGAATCAGCGCTCCACCGACCAACCCAAGAAGCAACCCTGGGATCGAGCGGCGTGATAAACCGTACAGAACGAGCCCAGCGCCTGCCGCGACGGAACCGATGCGCTCTACTTCTCCGACGTTGACGTTGAGAGCCTCGCGAACCCGATCGAGTTCTTTGCTGTCGGCGAATGGTTGGACGGTAAGTGCCATAAAGTTTGGGTGTGTCGATGGGTTCGCACCCGAACATGTATTTGGCCGTGCTCGGCTGTGAGCGTAGCAACCGCTGCTCGACAATCCTTCCGTGAGTTTGCTAAATATCCCGTCGCCGTCTCACCCTGACATGCCCAAGAAAGATCCACGCCTCGATGCGTACATCGCCCAGTCAGCGCCATTCGCGCAGCCAATTCTGAAGCAATTGCGCAAGGTCGTGCACGCGGGCTGCCCGGACGTGGAGGAGACGTTGAAGTGGAGTATGCCGCACTTCGATTACAAAGGGCCGCTCTGCGGGATGGCGGCGTTCAAGCGGCATGGCTCCTTCGGATTCTGGAAGGCAGCGCTCATTCTTCCGGTGGACCTAGGCATTGAGCGCAAAGGGATGGGCCAATTCGGACCAATCACCACGCTCTCTGATTTACCGCCCGAAGAGATCCTGGTTGGTTACGTGCGGAAAGCAGTCGAGCTGAACGAAGCGGGTGTGAAGATACCACGGCGAGCAAAACCCAGAACGAAGCCTCTGGTCATTCCCGATTACTTCCAAAATGCGCTGCGCCAGAATGCGAAGGCGAAGCGAACCTTCAATGGTTTGACCTACAGCCACCAGAAGGAATATGTGGAGTGGCTTACCGAAGCAAAACGTGACGCCACGCGCGCGCAGCGCCTCGCGACTGCGCTGGAGTGGCTCGCCCAAGGCAAGCCGCGGATGTGGAAGTATCAGCCGAAGCGAAGCTGACCTGCGTGCGTTAGTCCGGCAGGATCGCAAAGACTCGTGCCGGAAAACCCGAGCCGCCTTTGGGTTTCGGAAAGCTGACCACGACGATCGCGCCGGATTCTGGGCATTGATCGAGATTCGTCAGCAGTTCAATCTGGTAATGATTTGTGCTCAAGACATAAGTCTCCAGCGCGTAATCGTCTTTCGAAGCCGCGAAGCCTGGGTCGGTATCGGTCGTCTCGTGTCCGCTCGCGGTGACCTTGCGTTCTTCGTACAAAAACGTGAGGGCCTCCTTGCTCCAGCCGGGGTAATGCGCGACACCGTCTTTGTCTTTGTTGTCCAGTGCCTTTGCGTCCGGCCAACGCTTTGACCAGTCGGTGCGCAACGCGACAAACGCTCCCGCCGGAATCGCGCCATGTTCCTTCTCCCAGCGCTTCACTCGGTCGAGCGTAAGCGTGTAATCGGGGTTCTTCGCCGCCTCTTCGTGCACGTCGATCACGACCAGCGGCAGGATCATTTCTTTCAACTCGATTTGATCCACCGTGCGCAAGCCCTTGATGAAATGCGCCGGCGGATCAACATGCGTTCCCCATTGACCAACGTGCGTGTAAACCTCGGAAAAGAATCCTTCGCCAAGCGTGCCTCGACCCTTCTCGTACCAGTAGATAGTCTCCCGTTTCTCATCTGGAAATCCAGACCAGTGCGGAATGCCCGGCTCAAAAGCATGCGTCAGGTCGACCATTCGCTTCGAAGCGAGGATCTGCTGGATACGCGCGAGCGTCGGCTCTTCCGCGTTTACTGAGGCAACCAGCGCACCGGCGGCACACCAACAGACGATGAACATTACCTTTCTGAGCCGCACGCCGTTCGTGTTAAAGCAATCGGCAGTAAGAAGCCAACAACTTCTAATAAAGGCCAACAGAATGCCTCTCCCTCGCACTGTCGTGTGTTGCACCGGGGAGCTGCCGCGCTTATCAACACCATCCTTCCACGCACCCTTTAGAGGCAAGAACCTGCTCGGTCGGCTACTTATTCGCCCGCTTAAGAAGAAGAGATGTGTTCCGGTTAAGAGATTAAAGACAGAAGCTCTGTGAAAAACGCCGGCCCGAAAACTTCTCTGCAATAGGCAAAGCCTTCTTCACGTCTGAAACTGGAGATGAGCAGCCCGCCCGCCCAAATTGAAGCCAGGCTTGTCCCCAGCGACCTCACAGAATCGGCCAACACACTCAAAACCGAGTTCACAGGATCCCCCTCTCCCACAGCGAGAAAGTCCGAGCCAATATCCAGCCTCCGCGAGATCTTAGCGTCTGAGGACGCGGAAAGTGACAGTCTCTTCGAGCGCTTCGCATGGCTGTATGTTTTTTTTCGCGAAAAGATTTTCCGCGATGACACGGAGCGTATCGTTCGAGCGCTTTGGCCAAATGGAAATCCGCCTCGTGGAACTCGGTTGATCGAGCTGGGCTGCGGACCGGGATTCTATTCCTGTGGTCTCGCGGCCCGCTTTCCGCAGATCTCCGTGTTAGGCGTTGATCGCTCCGCGCAGCAATTGAAATGCGCCACCGCAAAGGCGCACGGTGCGGCACTGCAGAATTGCCAATTCGATACGGACGACGTGGCCCATCTGTCGCACGCAGACTCCAGTGTGGACGCGGTCATCGCGGCGCGTCTCTTCACGGTGCTGCCCAAGCAGGAACGCGCCGTGGCAGAGATGTTTCGCATCCTCAGGGCAGGAGGACGGTGTCTGATTGCCGAGCCGCGGTATGCATTCTGGGCTTCATTGCCGCTTTACGCGATGTGGGCGCTGGCAGGTCTCACGCGCGTGCGGAACGGCTACTGCGAGCCGGGCAAAGCCACTGTGCTTTCTCCGGTGGCGTTCAAAGCCCTGTTCGCATCGCAACCCTGGAGTCGCGTCGAGACCTGGCAGGACGGGCGCTACCAGTACGCGCTTTGCGAAAAGGGTTGACGCACTCTCGTACAACGGAGAGGGCGCGGCTCCAATGAATGCCGTTCACCGCGTCCTCGATCCACGTGCTGGCGTGCAGGTGCCGCCGGATCTTTGTGCACTTGGGGTGATGACAAAGGCGCCGCGAGCTGGGCAGGTGAAGACGCGTCTGACGCCTCCGCTCACATCGGAGGAAGCGGCTGCTTTGAACATTTGCTTCCTGCGCGACACCGCGGCTGCCATTTCGGCGGTGGCGGCAGAAGGTCGAGCTGCTGGGATTGCGGTCTACACGCCTCGCGGGGCGGAAGCGGCGTGGGCGGAGATTCTCCCAGGCCACTTCGAAATGATCCCGCAACGCGGGGATGGCTTTGGCGAGCGACTCCATTTGGCTTGCGAAGACCTGTTGCGGGTCGGGTTTGCTTCGATCTGCCTGATAGACTCGGACAGTCCCACGGTGCCGGAGCGCGCCTACGGGCGAGCGGTCGAGCTCCTATCGCAACCAGGGGATCGCGTCGTGCTCGGCCCGTCTGATGATGGTGGCTATTACCTGATCGGCCTGAAAACAGCGCATCAGCCGTTGTTCGAACAAATAGACTGGAGTACGGAAAGCGTCGCGGAACAAACAATTGAGCGCTCGGGAGAAATCGGTCTCAGCGTTGAGCTGTTGCCGAAGTGGTATGACGTGGATGATGGCGCGACACTGCGTCGGCTTTGTGCCGAATTGCTCGAGCCGCCGGACGCCTCTTCGGGCTATGCCGCACCTGAAACGCACGGCTTCCTGGCCGGAGTAATCGCACGCGAAGGCCGCGATCGCATCTGGCCCCGCTAGCGGCTCGCACGTCGAGTGGAGCGGCGACACGGTTGTCGCCGAAGATTAGCCATCAGTCACCGCGAGAAGAGCGTCGCCGCTCCTTGTGAGGCGGCTCGACTCCGCTACTCTTCGCTCAACATGACTGGACTCAACACTGGCAAACGCGCACTCGTCACTGGCGGCGCAGGCTTGATTGGCTCACATCTTGTCGACCTGCTGGTGCGCGAACGGTGGAAGGTGCGGATTCTCGACAATCTCGAGCCCAACACGCACAAACTCGGCCGACCTTCGTGGGTGAACTCCGAGGCCGAGTTCGTCCAGGGCGATCTGCGCGACCGCGAGACAATGACCTCCGCGCTCCGAGACATGGACGTTGTCTTCCACCAGGCGGCTTACGGCGGGTACATGCCGGAGATCGCAAAATACGTCGACGTCAATAGCTTGGGCACCGCGCAAATGCTGGAGATCATTCGCGAGGAGAACCTGCCGATCAGGAAGGTCGTCGTCGCTTCTTCACAGGCGGTCTACAGCGAAGGAGCGGGCAACTGTCCGAAACACGGGGTCGTCTTCCCACCCGTGCGCCAGGTCGAGCAGCTCCGTGCAGCCGACTGGGCGGTGCATTGCCCGATTTGCCACGAAGTCACCGCGAGCGTTCCGACGCCCGAAATTGCGCCGGTCGGGGGTGAGACCGTTTACGGCCTAACGAAAGTCGATCAGGAGAAACTGGTGCTCCTTTGGGGCAAGCAGAGCGGCGTGCCGACGGTCGCGCTGCGTTACTCGTGCACCTACGGACCACGCCAATCCATTTTCAATCCATACACCGGTGTGATCGCGATCTTCTGCACGCGGCTGCTAAACGATCTCCCGCCTGTCCTCTACGAAGATGGCGAGCAAACGCGTGACTTCTCCTTCGTGGAAGATATTGCGCGCGCCAATCTGCTCGTGGCTGAGAGCGACAAGCTCGACGGCCTGCCGGTTAACGTCGGCAGCCAAATAGGCGTCCCGATTCGCGAAGTGGCTGAGCAAATTTCTGACGCGCTCGGCATCCGCATCGAATCCGAAGTGAATGGCGAATTTCGCCCCGGCGAGATGCGTCATCTGACCAGCGGAACAGAACGCATTCAGGCCGCCGGTTACAAGCCGCAGGTGGATCTCGCCGAGGGGATCCGCCGCTACCTCGATTGGATTCGCCAGCAGGGGGACGTAAAGGATTACTTCAGCGAAGCCGCCGACATTCTGCGGACCAAAGGAATTGTCCACAGCATCACGAAGTAGCGCATGCCTCCGGCTTGCGCCTTGATACACCACAAGCGAGACGCATCTGCCACGGAGATGATCGACCCGGCGGCCATTCCGGATTTTGACGAGCCGATCGCAGCGCACGCGCGCAAAGACCTGCCTCTTTTGCGCGCCGACATGAGCGTGCAGGAGGCGCTCAACCAGATCCGCCGCGAAGGTGTCGGCGAACGCGTGATCTACTTCTACGCCGTCGATCACGAGCGACGGCTCGCGGGCGTTTTACCGACACGACGTCT
Organism: Chthoniobacterales bacterium; assembly: GCA_013812515.1. Lineage (GTDB taxonomy): Bacteria > Verrucomicrobiota > Verrucomicrobiia > Chthoniobacterales > UBA10450 > JACCTI01. The sequence continues at coordinate 5,572 of JACCTI010000005.1, read as the reverse complement.
GCTTACGAGCGCGCTCGAAACTCGCCTGGAGGAAATCATGATTCGCCGCGTGGTCGCTCTTCCGGCGACGGCCACAATCCTGGAAGCATGCGAGTTTTTCGTCCTCTACAAGTTCCTGGCGTTTCCCGTGGTCGATTCCGAGAAGCGCGTGCTCGGCGTTGTGGACGTCGGTCTTTTCCGGCAGGAGCTTCTCGAGGCCGGCGAGCGCGAAGGGGAGCGTGCTCCAGCGTCAGCCCCCTCGGATGACCTTTTCGAAGCGCTCGGTTTTCGGCTCGCACAAATCAAGGACGCGTCACCGCTTCGCGTTTTCCGGTATCGCTTTCCCTGGCTGATGGCGACCGTGCTAAGCGGGACGATCTGCGCCGTTCTCGCCGGCGCCTTCGAGGCGACATTGGCCGGCAGCCTCGTCATCGCGTTCTTCCTCACCATGGTCCTCGGCCTGAACGAGAGCGTCAGCATGCAATCGATGAGCGTTACAATTCAGGCGTTGCGCTCGACTTCGCTAACGCGGCGTTGGTTTGTCGAGACATTCCGCCGCGAAGCAGGAACCGCGGTTTTGCTGGGCGGCGGGTGCGGAATTGTAGTGGCGGCGATCGTTTGGATCTGGCGCCGTGACCTGCCGGGCGCGGCGGCGGTCGGCTCCAGCATCGCCCTCTCACTGGTGACGGCGTGTCTGTTCGGCCTTTCGATTCCGTCGCTGCTGCACTCGCTGAAGCTCGACCCAAAGATCGCCGCGGGTCCGGTCACGCTGGCGTTCACGGATTTTTTCGCGCTTCTCTTTTACTTCGGCATAGGGACGATCGTTCTCCGCTGATGCTGGAGGGCGATGCTCTTTCTATCGCGAGCTTCGTCGGCCCACGCCCTCGTAGGAGAAGGTTTTCCCCATGACGGAACGTCGCGCGTCACCCACGGAGCGCGTGCCCCCCTTGCGCAGCGGGCAATCGCAAGCGAGACGCATGCGCTACACATGAACGTCTGCGTCGTTATCCCAGCCCTGGACGAAGAGGAACCAATCGGAGATGTGGTGCGCGGCTGTCTGGCAACGGGGTTGCCCTCGGAGGTGATCGTAGTCGATAACGGCAGCACGGATGGCACAGCCGCGCGCGCCCGCGAAGCGGGAGCGCGCGTGGTGGAGGCTCCACGAGGTTACGGGCGCGCGTGCGCGGCAGGGATTCACGCGCTTTCACCCCATTGCGAGATCGTTGTCTTCCTCGATGGGGACGGGAGCGATTGCCCGGAGCTGATGGATCGGCTGCTGCAGCCGATCGTCGAGGGGAAGCAGGATTTCGCCATCGGTTCGCGCACACGTGGCGAACGCGAAAAAGGGAGCATGAACGCGCAGCAAGTGTTCGCCGGGTACTTCGCCGGCTGGCTGATCCGCCCGCTTTACGGCGTGAAGTATACGGACATGTGTCCGTTCCGCGCGATCCGGCGCGACGCACTTGACCGCCTGGGAATGAGGGAACAGACCTACGGCTGGAATCTCGAGATGCAGATGCGCGCCGCCCGGGCTGGTCTGCGTATTCTTGAAGTGCCGGTGAACCATCGCTGCCGCACCGGCGGAGAGTCAAAGGTCTCCGGGACGTTGCGTGGCACTTTCGTCGCCGGAACACGAATCCTGGCGACATTTTTCCGCGTGGCCGCGGAACGGTAGGACGCCTGTCATTCCGAGCCGCCGAAGCGCGTCCAACGACGTCCCGGTCGCCCAATTTCCCCCCGGCCGTGTCACGCGAGAGAGCCTGAGCTGAGTGGCCCACGTGCGGGGTTGAACAGTTCGTCTTGACTCCGATTGTGAGGTCCCTCGCCGTTTCGCGGCTCGGGATGACAAACGATTGGCGCGGCGACGGGGATGATTGTGGCAGATGCTCTGAAATCAAAGAGCCGCAGGTCGGAAGATCAGGAAGTAATCCATCCCATCTGGCTTCACAAAGTCATGCTGCTCCGCGAACCTGAACCCAGCTTCCGCGGCTTCCTGGATCACGACATCCGCGTTCAATCCGTGATCGCTGCCGATGCCGTTCTTATCGATCACGCCAAGCCGGCCTCCGGGCCGCATCGCAACGCGCAGTTTGCGCAAGACCGCGATCGGCTCCGCGATTTCGTGGTACGTTTTTAACAGCAAAACCGCATCCACAGATTCTCGGGGCAGCAGCGGGTCATCCGGTCTGCCCAAGATCGTTCTAACGCTCGCGAGCTTCTCCCTCTTCGCTCGATTGTTGATGTGCCGGACGTAGTCCGGATTGATTTCCACCGCGTAGACCACGCCGGTCGCTTCGACTCGTTTTGCAGCGCGCACCGTGAACCATCCCGAGCCCGCGCCAATATCCGCCACGCGCGCCCCGCGTCTAATCCCGAGCAGATCCATAACGCGATCGATCTGCAGGTTTTTCGCGCGAGTCGGGTTTTCGAAAATCCCGAGATCACCGGTGTAAGGCTCGCTCGTTGGCCGTTTGGAAGAGGGGGGCGATTGGGCTGCCAGCGGCTCCAGCAAGAGCAACGAGCCCCCTATTAAAATCAGGAGAGACTTCAGCTCGCACATCGATCAAGATACGCCGCCGCAGCACGATCAGAGGAACAAAAATGCAGCCGCGCCCCCCATCAAAGTGAGCAACGAAAAGCGACCGCTCGCTCATCCGCCGATCTCCCGCTGGAAAGTAGCGGGCGCAGGTCTCCTGGCCGGGGCACTCGCCGGAGTGGTCATGACGACAGTCATGCTGTTGCTCGCCTGGATGTTCGGAGTCGCCACGCCGCTCGCGATTTTCGGAGACAGGCTGTCCGTGTTCATTCCGGCGGACGAGTTCCTCGCGCTCATGGGTCGCCTAGGCGGCTACAATCGCATGAAGCAACTGGGCGTCGGCTCGGTCGTCCTCGGGCAAATTGTGGTCGGCGGGCTCGGTGGGGTCGCCTACGGCTTGGTTGCGCCGCGCATGTCTCGCAAAACGCGTCGCCTCCTATCCCTCGCGGGTTTCATTTTGCTGCCCCTTGTGGCGGTGGCCCTTGTCCTCTGGCCAGTGCTCGGCACAAGTTACAGCGGATACCCAATTCGGAGCGCGACCGCGATTACGCTCATAGGCCTTCTCGTTTCTTTTCTCGCCTTCGAGCGGACGCTCGTCCTTTCCTTCGCCGGACTAACGAAAGACGTTTCGCCTAACAATCCAGCAAACGGCTGACCGGCCCGGAAGTTAGCCGCATTACGACGCGTGCTTGGCGAGATCGCGTTCGCGAAGACCACACGGGGGAAAGAAGGCCCTCACTGGCGAGCGCCTTCGGAAGTCGTCGGGCGATGCTGAGGTTCGGGCCGGCTCGTTGTCTCCTCGATAGTAGCATTCGCCGGCTTTATCACCGGAAGTCACGCTTCGGATTGGCGGCAGCCCCCGCCAGCGAACACAACAGCCTCAGGTTCGCGGGAATCTTAACGCAACTGGGAAGGCAGCCTATCCGCCGCCCGTTTCGGAATGCGGCGCATCGACCGGCTTTGATTCAGGCGAGCCACGCTGCCGGAGATGGATCGTAAAGAGAACCATGCAGCCAATGGCGAGGAATTCGCTCTGCCAATTCTGGAACGATTCGAACCAGAAACGACTGGTGCCGAGATAGCCAGCAATCGAAACCGTGGAACCGCCATGCAGAAGCTGCTCTTCGTTATACTCGGAACGCCCGCTCGCCGCGTGCAAAAGGAAGCTGGCCAGAAGAGAAAGAGAAACGCGAGCGAAAGTGAATTCTCGTAGAGTGTCAGGATCCAGCCCCCGCGGCGCACTGGCCAGGGTGCGTTTCTCTTGTCGCCGACATTGCGTGGATCGCGATCGACCTCTTCGCGCTTCTGCGGGTCTTTCGATTCGGCAGAGCCCTTCTGATAAAGAAACGCGGTGAAAAAGACAAATACGCCCATCTGAAGAAACTCGGATTCCCAGTTCTCCATCGTGGCCTCCGCAAAGTGGGCGCTCGTGAGATATTCTGGAAACCGCAGCGTTGGCTGGCCGTGCTGCGAGCGATCTTCGTTCGACTCCAAATAGCCGCTGTAAGCTTGTCCAAAGATGAAAAAAACGAAAAACAAGCCCAGCATCACGATCGAAAGGCTGTTCTCGCGCCAAAACCGCTTCATGATTCTAAAACGCGGTCCGAGGTGGGACACATAGAAGTTTATCTTGCGTCTTACGCCTAAGACTAACCGTCACGCAGAGTGCGCGGCGTGTTGCCAGTCGCGGGCAGGGACAGGGAGCGTGACGCAGGCGAGCGAGCCGAACGCGCGCCAGTTTCAGCTGGAGCATGATATTCATCTAACTATCGTTGGGTGACTTCGGAAGCTCTTGCGCTTTGATACTGATTTACCAGCGTCTAACAATACTTTCACTCTTTCTGCGAGTCCGGAAGGCTGGTCTTTTCTTCGGTCGTTGGCTCGGGCGGTTTCGCTTCTCCGGAATCCAGGCTGCGCACAGGCGGGAGAAGGTGACGAAATGTTGTGCCGTAGATCTCCCACACGGTGAGGAAAAGCCCGCAGACAATCGGGCCGACGATGAATCCGATCGGGCCAAAGAGGAATAAACCACCCAGGGTTCCGACGAGGATGAGAAGATCCGGCATCCTCGCGTCTTTTCCGACGAGGGTCGGACGCAGGATGTTATCAACCGTGCCGACGACGGCCGCGCACCAGGCCAGCAGCAACAAGCCCGGGAGGGTTTGTCCGGTGAGAAACAAGTAGGCCACGCCCGGAATCCAGATCAGGGCTGCGCCAATGCCGGGCACGATCGAAAGGATGGCCATGATGGTTCCCCAGAACGCCGCGCCCTCAATGCCGGCGACCCAAAAACCGAGACCGGCGAGCGCGCCCTGGATGACGCCGATCACCAGCGTGCCTTTCACCGTCGCCCGGATCACGGAACTCAAGCGCTCCAGAACGCGTGCTTCATCCTCGTGACCGAGCGGCGTGTAATACAAAATTTTCTCAAGAATCCGACGGCCGTCTCTGAAGAAGAAGAACATCGCGTAAAGCATGACGAACAAATCCAAGAGGAACGCAGCCGTGCTCGCCGTCATCCGGGAAGCGCTCGCAACCAGCAAGCCGCCGACCGATTTCGCGGTGGCGCCAACGTTCTCCAGGATTTGCGCCTCGCTCGGGACGTAAGAGGCCAACGCGGGAAAGCGTTGCACAAGCCAATCGTGCACATTGAAGCTGCTGGCGGTGCCGAAGTGCTGCTGCACCCACGGAATTGCCTGCTCACTGATGTTCAATGCCTGTTGAATAACAATGCCCACGAACGCGCTGATCGGACCAAAGACCACGAGGAAGAGAAGAAGGAGCGTCAGGGCAGCGGCGAGAGACTTTCGCCCGCCGAGCAGCCGAGACGTCCACCGGTAGAGAGGACTGCACAATTCGGCCAGAATAGCGCCGAGAAGGAGCGGCTTCAGGAACGGCCACGTCACGGCAAGGAAAAGCGCGGAAACCGCGAGCACCAGGAGCAGCACGAACGCCGTCCGAAAATTGGTTCCGCTGATGTTGGCCCGTTCCATTTGGTCAGCTTACGCCGGGAGGAAGGCAGGTTCCGAGCATTTGTTCACGGTCGGAGCACGGAAG